>JBFFBT010000233.1:0-9603 GCA_041560255.1 Myxococcota bacterium
AATCATATGGTCATGTATGGCAGTCGTGCCCCCATGGGGGCACTGGTTTTTGGTCTCTTGATGCTCTTTTAGCTTTTTAGGGAACTTGGTTGCTTTATACGTTTCTCACCAAATCTACGCGGAAACTCATAGCCATCGACACGAGGTGTTTGGAATCACAACTGCAACCGTATAACCCGACATCTAGGCACATATGCGTAAGTTTATGCTCTAGGTCGATGATCCGATCTCCGACAGATACATGCATACCGAGAGAATTGGACAAGGATCGAGTTAGGGTGTCTTTTTCCGCCGACATGGTTCTGAGCTTCTTACAACGGAAGGCAGGCAATTGCCACAAGCCTCCAAAAAGCCCTCCAGGAGGATTTTGTACCAGCAACCACATACCATCAGGGCTTTTTAACAAGGCACAAAGCAATCTTACAACGGGTGCATGCAACCTCTTGGTTTTTACAGGCCTCAACCCAGTCGAGTTTGTTTTGAGCGAAAAACAAAACTCCTTCAGAGGACACGGGCAGCAGTCGGGTGATTTGGCCAAACACACCAACGCGCCGAGCTCCATCAAGGCTTGGTTGAAATCACCTGGGTTGGACTCCAAAAGAAGCTCATCGGCAATCGACAACAGGTGCTTGCGGGCGGCCTGGGTGCTTACGTCCAGATCGACACCGAACAACCGACTTATTACCCGAATGACATTTCCGTCCAGAACGGCTACCCGTTTTCCGAATGCAATCGACGCGATGGCCCCGGCGGTATATGGGCCGATGCCTGGTAATTGCTTCAATTGGTCGGGATCTGAGGGAAGCTTTCCGTTGAATTCAGAGACAATGATTCGAGCTGCCTTATGCAAAGACTCGGCGCGCCGATAGTATCCGAGTCCCGACCAGGATGCCAAAACCTCGTCCAATGAAGCCTGGGCGAGCTTTTGCACGTTTGGGTACTTCTCGAGAAACCGATCGTAGTATGGTTGCATGACCCGAATACGAGTTTGTTGGGCCATGATTTCAGATATCCATATTTTATAATCCGATGGGTCATCCCGCCAGGCAAGTCTTCGCGAGGCCGAACGGAACCATTGCATGAGATGATCTTGGATACGCATTCGCTTACCGGTCGGAATCAATTGTCCCATGTGTGTGTCTCCTCGTAGGATCTCTACCCCGTTTCGCCTGGAAATCAATCCGCAAAACCATTTTGTACACATGCGGTCAGTCAGGTCTTACCTGCGGGGTTGACAAAGTTTTTTGATACCGGTACGTTCCTGTTCATGCCGGTTATCTTACTCACCAACGACGATGGCATCCATGCCGAAGGTATCTTGGAACTGGAAAAAGAAATCTGCGGATTGGGTGAAATCTGGATTGTAGCGCCCAAATCTGAAAAGAGCGCCTGTGGACGCTCGGTCACACTGCATCGCCCTTTAAGAGTCGAGGAATTGGCTCCGAGACGATTCGCTGTCGCCGGAAGCCCGGCGGATTGCGTTTTGTTGGCATTTCGAACCCTCATGCCAACCCCCCCCGAGTTGGTCATTGCGGGCATCAATCGAGGTTTGAATGTGGGCGAGGACATCGACTACTCCGGGACCGTAGGTGCCGCTTCTGAGGCAGCTCTACAGGGTTCCAGGCTGTCTATGGCTGTCAGCCTGGAACGATCCGGGTTTCAAAGTGGATTGTCCAGGGCCGCAGCATTTGTCAGGATCTTCGTAGAGCGGATGCTGGAGACGTCACTTCCATCGAGAACTCTACTCAATGTGAACATACCCGCCAATCCAAATTCTAAAATACGCTATACGCGCCAGGGAAACCCGTTGGAGAGGGGACATGTAGTGGCAGGCATAGATCCGAGAGGCAATATGTACTATTGGATTGCAGAACGACCACCCGAGAACAACCCTCCCGAGTATACCGATCGAGGTGCATTAAAGGCCGGTTGTATATCAATTTCGTTGCTGACTCTGGATCGCAATCACCACGGTGTTTGGAATCCACCCAACTTGGATCGGGATGGTTTTTTCGAGGACAAAGCGTGAACCCGAATCAGAAGCGTGATCGTATGGTTCGTCTTCAACTCGAGACGCGTGGCATTCATGACAAGCGTGTATTGCAGGCGATGTCTCGGGTTCCAAGACATCTATTCGTCTCGGAAAGAGATCAGGTCTCGGCATATGGGGATTTTCCTCTCGCGATTGGGGAAGGGCAGACCATTTCACAGCCCTTCATGGTGGCCCTCATGACGCAACATCTGTGCCTGTCGGGCATCGAAAAAGTATTGGAAGTGGGCACGGGATCCGGATACCAAACGGCTGTTTTGGCCGAACTGGCACAAGAAGTGATATCGATGGAGCGTATTCCCAGCTTGGCTGATCGGGCAACAACCAAAATTTCCCAACTTGGATACGATAATGTAAAAATTGTTATCGGAGACGGAACCCATGGCCGGCCTGAAAGCGCTCCATATCATTGCATTCTGGTTACGGCGGGATCACCAAAGGTGCCAGCACCATTGCTCGAACAGCTTCGAGAAAGCGGAAGGCTCGTGATCCCGGTGGGCGATAGGTACGACCAAACACTAGAAATACACATACGCGGTCAATCCAACCAGTTTACGGTAATCAAAGATATTCGTTGCAGGTTCGTGGATTTGATCGGAGATCACGGGTGGTAACATGAAGATTCTTTTTACAATCATACAAGGCATATTGTGTGGGATCGCCAATATCATACCCGGTGTCAGCGGGGGAACCTTCGCCCTCATTTTGGGAATTTACGAAAGAATTATCGGTTCGCTCAGGGCCATTGGATCCAGAACCCTAAAGTCATTCCTGCAAGTGATACTTCCACCCAAAGGAACGGCCCGGATGAAAATCCTCAAAGAAGAGCTCCAACGCATCGATGCTTTTTTCTTTTTTTTGTTGGGAACCGGCGCGGTGATTGCCATTGTCGGAAGCGCTCGCTTGATTTCATTTCTTTTGGAACAACACAAAGAACCAACACTTGGATTTTTCATAGGCCTTATCATCCCATCGGTGTTGATCCCCTATCGCTTGTTGGATCAAAAAGGCTTGAAGGAGATGCTGAGTTGCGTCCTGGGTGTTGCAGTGGTCATATCCTTGACGTTTTTGGTCAAACCAACCGATCAAAACACCACAGGATTGATGATGATGTTTATCTCAGGAGTGTTTTCCATCACGGCGATGATTCTTCCAGGAATATCCGGTTCATTCGTGCTGATGGTGTTGGGGGAGTACAAGAATGTGTTGGATGCGGTCAATTCTCGCGATCTCGTATTGCTGGGAGTGTTTTTACTGGGGTGTTTGGTAGGGCTGATTTCATTTGTGAGGTTGCTGGATTATTTGCTCAAAAAACTCCACAGTATCACCATGGCGTTTCTCATCGGACTCATCATGGGATCCATATGGGTATTGTGGCCCTTCAAACAGGTGGAGCCCGGCGCAAAATTCATAACCGGCATCAATATTTTACCCATGGATATGGGCTCCACGGTCCTTTGGTCTCTGGGGCTGTTTTTGGTAGGATTGGTTTGCTCGGTTGGATTGAATCGGTTGGATCGAAATCGATAATGAAATTCCATCCCGTGGCTCGGTAGATCGACGATGAGGGAATTCATTGCAATGATGTTGACGAGTTGCCTCGTGTATGCTTCCTGCGCAATACCGGAACAACTGGAAGTGCTTCGCCCGGTTCCTGACGCCCAGGCATATGGTTCGGTGCACATGGTCAAAGAAGGCGATACATTGTACTCGATCTGCAAAAACTACCAGGCGGATTGTCAAGAGGTGGCCGAGGTCAACGGCATTGAAGATCCCAGACAGTTGCAGCTCGGACAAAAGATATTCATTCCGGACATCGATCGGTCCGGCGGCAACCAAGTGGCCTACACACCACCGGCAATCTCCGAAAATTTCAGCATACAACAGTGGAAGGGGTTGTTCATCTGGCCGCTTTCGGGAGTCATGACCACCAAGTTCGGAGTGAGACACGGTCGCAGACATGATGGAATCGATATCGCTGCACCCGAAGGTACAAAGATACGAGCTGCCGCCGACGGCACGGTATTGTATGCGGGAGATCAACAGACCGGGTATGGAAATCTCATTATTCTGAGGCATACAAAGAACATGATTTCCATCTACGCCCATAACAAAACCAACTTGGTCAAGACCGGCAATCTTGTGAAACAAGGTAATGTCATTGCTTTGGTGGGAAAAACCGGTAGGGCCAGTGGACCGCACCTCCATTTTGAAATTCGAGAGGGTGCCAAAGCACGTAATCCTTTGTTTTTTTTGCCTAAAATTAATTAATTTGGTGCCATTGGCAGGAGGGTCAACCATGCAGGAATTGAAAGATTTCATCCGCGATATTCCGGATTTTCCAAAACCCGGAATTGTTTTCAAGGACATAAGCCCCATGTTGAAAAACCCAAGTGCATTGAAAAAAACGATCGACTTTATGGCCGAAAAGTTGACATCTTTGAAACCGGATGTGGTTTTGGGCATTGAGAGCCGAGGCTTTATTTTTGGGGGAGCATTGGCTGTAGCTACAGCGAAAGGCTTTCTGCCGGCTCGTAAACCAGGTAAATTGCCCTACAAAACCGATCAAGTATCCTATGATCTCGAGTACGGATCCAATTGTTTGGAGCTACATATTGATGCCGTCGAACCGGGTCAACGTGTTGTTATCGTGGATGATTTACTGGCAACTGGTGGCACCGCATCCGCTTGTGCCGAATTGATCAGACGCCAGAAAGGAATTGTCGCCGGGCATTTGTTTGTCGTGGAGCTTTCCTTTTTAAATGGTCGCACAAAATTGGATCCCGATCCGGTATACAGTATATTGGACTATTGAGGGATCGAAATTACCTTGCGCTAATCTATTTATTTTTTTAGATAATCAGAATTATTTTTGTCAGTCGCCTTGACAAAAACACCTCAAAAGAATAATAGGCTCTTAGGATGTTGCCCCTGTAGCTCAGCTGGATAGAGCATCCGCCTCCTAAGCGGAAGGCCACCTGTTCGAATCAGGTCAGGGGCGTTTGATTGATGGTGATAGAAAAAGAGGTCCCATGAAGTCGTTTATCACAGTAAAAATGGAAGTGCTCGAATCGCTTGAGAGGATTGTGCAAAGTGGTATCAACGGCACCCATTTGCTATTTTCGAATTGGATGATCAGAGAAGCTTTCGCCAGTGATGTTCCGGACGAATTGTTTACAGACAAACAGATCGAGGGTCAAGTTCAAGAAATTCTTGCCAAACTGGCTGAGTTTGACACCATTGAGGAGCGCCAAGATTTTATCGAAACCCTTGATATCGATATGAGAAACATACTCGTACATCTTTACTTCGGCTTTTTGGACAAGTTGGTTGGTCAGAACTACACGCCGGAGGTTCTTCACTGAGAACGGTGGATGCTCGGCTTAGAAAGATCCCCAAAGCGGTCTATCTGGTTGTCGGTAAGCTTCGACAAAAAGGATACCAAGCTTTTCCGGTAGGGGGTGCCGTGCGGGATCTTCTTTTAAAAAGAAGAATCTCGGATTGGGACATCGCGACGGATGCAAGACCGGATGCCATAGGGCAATTGTTTGAGCACACTATCCCGACCGGTATTGAACACGGAACCGTTACTGTAATCCAGAATCAAAGATCCATCGAGGTGACGACTTTCAGGGGAGAGGCCGCATATTCGGATGGACGGCACCCCGATGAGGTGGTGTTTTTGAGCTCGCTTTTCGAGGATTTGAAACGCCGGGATTTTACCATCAATGCCATGGCTCTGGATTGTGAATCGGGTCAAGTGATAGATCCTTTTGAAGGTCAAAAAGATCTTCAAAGAGGTCTTGTTCGGGCAGTCGGGGAGCCGATAGATCGTTTTTCAGAGGATGGTCTTCGCCCTTTACGGGCGATTCGATTTGCCTGCATGCTTGGTTTTCAGGTGGAATCCGAAACGTTTCGGGCAATCGCAGGATCATTACCAATATTTGTCAAAGTTGCGGTCGAGAGAATCAGAGAAGAGCTCATGAAGATCATGCAATTTAAGCATGCTGCTTATGGAGTGTCTTTACTCGACCAGAGTGGATTGCTTGATACGATCCTGCCGGAAATGAGAACCCTGAAAAACTTTCGGCAAAATCGCTTTCACCGCTACGATGTCTTTACTCATAGCTTGAAAAGCCTCGAAAAATCAAGAGGAGATCCCATCATTCGGTTTGCGCTGCTGTTGCATGATCTGGGTAAACCTCAAACAGCTCAGGGCGGTGAGGGTGAGTATACTTTCTACGGGCATGAACAAGTGTCTGCCGATATTGCAGCTATCATACTGAAAAGAATGAAATTCTCAAAATCAGATCAAAACCGGATCATCAACCTGATCAAGCATCACATGTTTCACTATCAACCAGAATGGACGGATGGAGCCGTTCGTAGATTGATTCGAAAAATAGGCCCGGAAAATCTGGATGACATGTGGGAAATGAGACGGGCGGATATTTGGGGTAGGGGACTCTACATTCGACTCGGTTTAAAAAATTTGGCATCACTCAAGTCCAGGGTCGCGCAGCTCCTATCTCAAGATGCGGTTTTAAAAATTAGTGATTTGGCCATCGATGGTCGAGAAGTTATGAACATATTGAAATTGGAGCCGGGACCCGAGGTGGGCCGAGTCCTCAATTTACTTTTGGAAAAGGTTTTGGACAATCCATCCATCAACAACCCAGATTCCTTAAAATCCTTGCTCTTTCAACTCGAATCCTGACTTTTTCCACTGGTTTTCGACACCCTGATTTTGGATGCAGCCTATCTTGTTTACACTACCCAGGGCAGGATTACTTCAAGTCACCGAGTTTGATATCTTTTTGTTTTAATTGAATTAATTTTATTAAATATAGACAGGAAGAAGTTTTAAATCTTCGTTAAGGATTTCGAATTCAGGTGTCAATCTTACGTGTTGTGGAAAAGCTGTGGAAAAAACCTTCGTGTTATTCACATCCGGCTGTCAATTTATTTTTTATCAAAATTTCCTCGAACGCTTTGCAGACATGGGCCACCATGATATGTAATTGACCAAGATCCTTCGAAAATCCAGCTGAACGGGCACTGTCTGCATAATACATGCATACCATTTTGTTGCGAACATGCATGGGAATCAGCAAAACGCGTTTTGGTCGTATTCCTCCTAAGTATTTGACAAACTTTTCGTTTATTTCGCTTTTGGGCAGTGATCCATAATACTCACTGCTGGTTTCCTTCACCGTCTTGAAGACGGATGGCAAGTCCAAGGAAATCTCCAAATCATTGATATAATCCGGATCAACGCCTTCACCCGCTGCATACCAACCTTTAATTTGATCTTTTTTTACGATCAAGAAAACCGCTCTTTTGACAAAAGCCAAGCTATATCGAATAAATATTTGTGCCACCTGCTTCCTGTCACAAGCTTGGCTTATCAGGTTTTTGGCCGCTTCGAAATCATACAATGGAGCCGACTCTTCGGATCCGTTTGATCCGATGGATTGTGGGTTGATTTCTTTTTTGGATCGGGCTTGTGCCAGAATTGCATCCTCGATGTTGGTGGAAAGATCTTCTTTGGAACCTTTGACCGCCTGCTGAAAAGACATTTCCGCGATATGCTCGATTTCTTTTCGAAACAGCGCCGCCAGTGAATCATCCGTGGCCGGTGAGTTTTCCATGCTTGGATGCAATGCGGTTTCAGTTTTTTCATAATACGTCGCTATCGCTTTTTCAATCACACTCAGTTTAGCGATCACGGCAGATACGGCAAAACCCGTAGAGAACGAAACTGCTTCCAATGCAGATCGATGCGTGGGATCCGCCATGGCGATATGCAGCGTGCCTTTTTTGAGCATGATAGGGACAATGAAATGCTTATCTATCAGATGCTTCGGTACCAGACGAGTCAAGAAAGCCGGAAGGTTGTCAAATTGCTTTTCATCGGCTTTCGGTATTTTCAGCTTGGAAGATAAAAAAGCCGCCAGATCTTCTTCACCGAGATAAGCGAGTTGCACGATGCTTTGCACCAGTAAGATATCCTTTTGTATGGCATTTGTAAGCGAGTTTTTAAGCTCTTGCTCCGAGATAATCTCGTGCGCAAGCAGCAATGCACCGGCTTCAGAATGCATTTTCGTACCACCCGTGCCTTGATAGGCTCTTCGATCAACTTTGATATCAAACAAGGTCAGTATCCATATGTACTCGTTTTCGTCACAAAACTCCATATTTTCAAGTTGCTTCGACAATAACCACTTGTATCCCAAGTGTTTTATCCCAGTAGTCGAATCGATGCAATTGACTCGCAAGGCGCCGGGTTACCTGTTGGTCGCCAAAAGTGATTTTCTATTTTCAGCGTAATCGAAGTCATTTTTGGGGTTGAACCTTTTGTTCAAGAAGAGTATTTTCCTGCATGAAGAGAGGTTTGGTCATTTAGGAAAATGAATTGACTTCGCGCTCTACCAACTTGCTGGTGCGAAATCTCGGATGTAAAGTTAATCTTTCCGATACAGCATCGATTGTAAATCAGCTTCCCACCAATAAGTGCAATCTGGTGGATTCCCTCGACCAGGCCGATGTGGTGTTGATCAATACTTGCACCGTGACGCATAAAGCGGATCGGGATGTGAGAAAGATTGTACGTTCGATTCTTCGGGCCCATCCGAAAAGCAAAGTGGTTTTGACCGGCTGTGGTGTAATGAACCGAGAGCTGGATTTTTCGAGCTTTGCCAATGTACACGCTATTGTTCCACCCGGAAATCCCGACAAAGTGGCTCAAGCCATTTTGATGATCGGATCGGCATGCCAAAATCGTAACGAACCTAGCAACCCAAAACAAAGTCCTTTCTGTCGACTTGGTCGACAGCGTGCATTTATTAAAGTGCAGGACGGGTGCAACCATAAGTGCTCATACTGTATTGTACCTATGACGCGCGGCCATGAACGCTCATTGTCTTTGAGCGAGGTTTTGGAGCAAGTGCGTGGTTTGACCGCCTTGGGTCACCGCGAGATCGTATTGACCGGCATTCATTTGGGTAAGTATGGAGCCGGTGTTCAGCCTGCCTGCACTCTTGTGGATTTGTTGCAGCACCTCCAACCTGTATTTGAAAGGCTGGGTTCGGATTTCAGATTGAGGATGAGCTCGATCGAGCCCAACGAGTGGACCGATGAGTTAATGGAGAGAATAGCTGCATGCACATACATTTGCCGGCATTTTCATGTGCCGCTTCAAAGCGCGGATGACGGCGTCCTGGAAAAAATGAACCGGCCGTATCGAAGCAATCATTTTGTCGAAATCATCGAGAGATTGCATGCGAGATTTCCACAAGCTTCCTTGGGTACTGATATTCTGGTCGGTTTTCCTGGAGAAACCGAAGCGGCGTTTTACAACACATATCAGGTAATGGGTTCGCTTCCGATTTCCTACATGCATGTTTTCACCTATTCGGCCAGGCCGGGTACCTCGGCCTATAGAATGCATCCCAAAGTAAATCCAAAAGAAATCCGAAACAGAGCATCGAAGATGAGAAAGCTTGATCAAAACACATACCTTCCTGAGCAATTCGGTCAAAATGTGGTGTTTG
>JBFFBT010000234.1:0-9603 GCA_041560255.1 Myxococcota bacterium
AAATGAAAACCTTACTTGGCGATGACAACCAACTTTATGATCGCCTGACAGAGCAGATAAATTTGTTTTGGAAACGAATTTACGATAATGCACAAAACATCGGTATCGAGTTGGACCAACTGGACAATCCTGAAAACAAAAGTATATTCGACAGTTTAAGGGAGGAAGCCGAGCCATTGTTGGAAAAAGGTCTTTTGGCGGATCGAAAAGTTCTTTTAGCTGCTTTTTCTGAAAACAAACCTTTGACCCGTGCACCGTTGTTGCTGATTACCTCCGACGCCCTCAAAGGCATGTACGACAAGCTGATCGACGCAGGCTTCATACATGATTTCGCCTGCCGGTTTTTAAATTGTGACTTCAATGATAATCCTTCTGAATTGCTCGAGTTGTGGCAGATTTTAGGCTCGTTACATGACAAAGCTCTGTTGGATCAAGTAGCATTGTTCAACAGCGGCAAGCAAACCCAGCTGCGATCTGAATATCAGGATGTATTCAAGACCATGTATGATAGGCATTCGTTGTTACAAGACAGCCTGCAAGATGCCGAGGACAAAGCCATTGACATGCAAGATTTGTTGGAAGAGGGTGTGGGTATTTTCGCAAAAGACTTCAAGTCGATTGTGAGTAACGCCAATCAACGAATCAACAACGTCATTCAAACCGGAAACCTGGAAGGAATAGGACATAAAGATCTTCACGCCGGGATTCGGGCGGACACCAAAGAATATCTCACCAGTGAGCTTGGCAAGCAGATTGAAAATCTGCAGGCCGCCATCAACGACTACCGGAACAACCGCCAAGAAGCCATGGCGGACCTGATCGTCGCCATGCGTGGCGAAGACGAACAGACAAGTTTGGAAAATCGTTTTAAAATAACGTTGGAACAATACAATCAGCTCACCGGCGAGTTGGACGGGTTGAGAAAGTTGGAAGCCTGGGACGAGGTGCGATTTGGACATCAAGCCTTTAATTTTGAAAAACAAATTCATGATCTCATTCAGAGCGGAGCCGGAAATGTCAATGAGCAAATCAGAATAACCACCGACACGTTGAGCCTGGATGCGGCGGATACCCGATATGAACACGGGAATTCATCACAAAATTCAATCGACGATGTGGCGGTCTTGCACAACGGTGCGGTATGGAAGATCGATGCGTTACCGGGTGATCAGCTTACTTTCCAGGTAGAAGGCAACTGGGCTCCCTCCTGCGCGGTCGCAACCACAAGCCTGATAGGCAGCGAAGGTAAATCATATACGCCTGTTATCCCGGATCCGGTTACCGGCCCGGAGGGGTATTACTACTCCTGGCAGGGTGGTCAATACCGGACTGCTTCGAGCAGTGCGAGCTATGATACCTACAACCGGGAATCGACCTCCATGAGTATGTGTTTTGTCGACAATCTTACTCCGACCTATATGGGAATAGGCGGTGGTCTGACTTTTAGCGCATGTAAGGTGAAAGAATGGGGCAAGAGTACGACCAACAGTCAAAACTTTTCCACGCGGAACGAGTCCGGCATTTCCACGAGTTTCAACGCCGGCATAAGAGTCGAGGAAACCCCTTTCAGCTTTGCGCCGGCCGGATCATTGTTGATGGTCGTGGTGGAGAAATCTTCCGAGCTTGGGGAAATTATTCGGGATGTACGCGTGGTAACCCGGCGCGCCAGCTTTTTGTTTGATGACTACCGGGAAGTCTACCTGGTGGTCAACAACAAGCTTGGTTGCCCGCAGGTGGACATGCAAAACGCACTGGCTGTCCAGGTCGCCCATACCCGCAACCTAGGCGGCCTGGCCGTTCAATTGGCCCAAGCCATGACTGAAGTAGCCGGAGAGCTGAAAGGAAATCTGATGGAGATGTTGAGCTTCAATTCGGGAGTCATGCCGACCCAGACCCTGAGCTTTCTCAAGTCTTGGGCATATGATCGGCTTCCTCTGGCAATCCGTAACGATGTCAACCAATTTCCCATCATATTGACCAACATCTTCGACACCTGGGTTGAGCGGCAGATAGCCGGAATCGAGCGCAAGGTACAAATGATCGAGATCAAACACCGCATGGACATCTTTGCTCTTGAAATGGAATCCATCAATGCTGATATAGCAGGCGCCGGTAATCGGTCCAGAATGCAGCGATTGCAAGCTCACCTAGGTTTGCGTAACCTATCTGGAAGATACATCAGGCAGGATTTGCGCCATTTGACCAAATTGATCAACAAATATGTATACCCGGTTTTGGATCTTCGTTACAAAAACGCACTCAACAACTTCCTCTATGATCCCGGGAACAACACATTGATCGAATTGAATAAGCTTCGTCAAATCGATTTCAGTAACCCCCTGGATCTGGCGGCAGAGAAGATGCATGACATTGCAAAAACCTTACTAGGATCAATCAAAGATGCAGAGTTTGGCGTGCGAAGCTATCCGGTCTATATCGCCCTGTCGTTTCCAAATCCGAACTTTACTGGATTGCCGGGAGAGTCGGATATCCGGGAATCTCCTTTGGCTAACAATGTATGGAGGCAGATCTATGATCGGCAATTGGCCAGTATTACTGTAAATCCTGAGGACTTGTATGACCCCACCCATGGTCAGATGATTCTGCTTTGTGACGAGTCCGCTCCGGTTGTGCTTGCCTCGGCGGTAATGGCTGTTAGCCCTGAAATGGATAACCCAATCGGCAATTTTTTCCGGATATCCGGCCAAATCGGAATGCAGCAGAATTTTCCTGGCCCTGATGGACCAAATTATTATAGCATTGCAAATCCTGCCTGGATTTCATGGGATGTGCGGGTTATGGGTTTAGACTGGGAAAATATGTATGATGCCTTTATCTCCGACGAGGTGTATCGAGGTTTCGGAAACGGTCTTTCGCCATTCGCCACCTATAACATGAAATTCAATGCTCTCGAGGAAGCGGACTTGAACATGATCGAGGCATTGGTCATGATGTTCAAGGTGGATGTAAGGCCTGGATTGGGCAACCTGAACTGGTTGCCTGCTTGTAGTTCGTGATCATGCTTGATGGGATCTCGCCGATTCAATCGGCGAGATCCCGTTTTAGATTTATGACTTGTTAAGGAGACTCGGTGATGAGGTTGTGCAATATAGTTGTTTTTTTCGCATCGTTGCTTGTCGTTGCATGTTCAGAAGAAAACTTTATCCCGGGAAAGGAAGGGCAGGCTTGCTCGGAGGAGGAGCGGCCCTGCGAGGAAGGGCTTACGTGTCACAATGGTGTTTGTTGCTCGCTCGATTGTGGTGATCGAAAGTGCGGCGAAAACGGTTGCGGGTTTTCGTGCGGCGAATGTGCTCCGGAGGCGAGCTGCAATAGCGGGGTTTGCGAGTGTGATCACGAAGCGTGCGGCGATACCTGCTGTGGAGCGAGCGAGGTTTGTAACAAGGGCTCCTGTTGTGTGCCGAACTGCAAGGGCAAGCTGTGCGGCTCGGACGGCTGCGGGGGCATGTGCGGATCTTGCGAGGACAATCAAAAGTGTTTGGATGGAGAGTGTGTTTGCGCGGTTGAGCAGTGCCAGGGCTGGTGTTGCGCAAACGCCGGCGAGGTTTGCCATGAAGGTTTGTGCTGCGAACCGGATTGCACGGACAAGGTCTGCGGCATGGACGGTTGTGGAGGGTATTGCGGAAAGTGCGATCCGTTTGCCAAATGTGTTGAAGGCCGGTGTGAATGTCATTACGAGTCGTGTCAAGGCATTTGCTGTGACTGGAAAGAGGTGTGTCACCAAAATGCTTGCTGCCTTCCGGATTGCACCAAAAAGGAATGTGGAAATGACGGTTGTGGAGGTAGCTGCGGGACTTGTGAAGACAACGAGGTGTGTGACGATTATGGGCGTTGCGCTTGTGCGACCCTTTGGTGCAACGGAGTATGCTGTGAGCATGGCCAGGTTTGTTATGACTACAAGACATGTTGCACACCTGATTGCACCGGAAAGAGTTGCGGCGATGATGGCTGCGGAGGGGTGTGCCCCTCAGAGTGCGCATTGGAGCAGCGTTGCACCCGGGATAACACTTGCATTGAGGGTTGGGTTTATGTCCGAGCGGGTTCTTTCATGATGGGTTCGCCCCTGACTGAGGCGGGTGGCCAGTGGGATGAGGAGCTGCACCGGGTTATCTTGACCCATGATTTTTACATGAAAGACACGCCTGTTACCCAGCTCGAGTTTCAGATCCTGGTGGGACACAATCCTTCTTTTTATGATGAATGTGGTCACGATTGTCCCGTAGATGATATCACCTGGCACGATGCGGTCTACTACTGCAATTTGATGTCCGAGGAGGCGCAGTTGCCTCAATGCTACGACTGTGTTGAGGAAGATGGAAAGAAAAAATGTGAGCTTTCAAAAAAGAGATACATAACTCCGTATGATTGTCCTGGTTATCGACTGCCGACCGAAGCCGAGTGGGAATACGCCGCCCGGGCAGGCACCCAAACCGCGACCTACAATGGAGATCTGACCAATGAAACGCTTCACTGCGAAATGCCCAATCCGGTGCTCGATCCGATAGCGTGGTTTTGCGGAAATGTAGACGGAAAGCCTCACCCGGTCGCCCAAAAAAAACCCAATGATTTCGGCCTGTACGACATGTCCGGACTGACTTGGGAGTGGTGCTATGACTGGTACGAAGAATACCCTACCGTCGAGGTAAAAGATCCGGATGGCCCTCTATATGCCACCAAAAGGGTAATCAGAGGAGGTGATCAGTCCGGAGATGCCAGATTGGCTCGTTCCGCCAACCGACTCGATCTCTTTCCCAGTGATCATATGATAGATTTGAGCTTTAGACCGGTTAGGACTGCGATAGATTAAAGTAACATCAAGTAATTGAAAAACCTTAACAATGAACTTGGACACGCGCATGTCTATTAGAAATCGAGGAGTACGCCGATGTATCTACAGAAAAAAAACCAGCGCACAAGAGCTTGTTTGTTTGTATGGTTGTTTGTCGTTTTTTTGATCCCCGGCTTCAATCTGCGGGCCGTTGAGTTTAAAGATGTATTGGTGCAAGCCCCTAGCTTGGGTAAGCCCGAGCGGGGCTCGTTGGTTGGAACTTTATCCAAGCTTTCATTCGGGCCTTCGGATTTGTTAAGGGGAAACTTCAGCTTGCCCTCGGTATTTGATTTGCCCACGGAGCGAGGACGGGTGTTGGCAGAGATATTTCCGACCTATAGCCCTGAGGCAGGAATCAGCGAGTGGGGAATGGGGTGGAGCCAGGATCTATCGATCCGGCGTCATCGGATTGTGGGTGATATCGAGTACAACATTGATGATGGATTTATTGGCCCCTGGGGACAAATGGCGCTAGGCGACGACGGATACTGGTATGCCCAGGGCGTCAAGGGAGGAGTGCGGCTTAGCCAAGCTACACAGGGTTGGACCGCGATTCTTCCGGATGGTACCGTGTATCGTTATGAAGAGAAGCAAGCCAATGAGCACGGAGACTATGCCTGGTACTTGACCGAAGTGGAGACCGTTTTTGGAGATCGAACCGAGATCGAGTACGAGCAAAATAAAACCGGCCGGAAGTATTTGGACAAGGTGTACTATGGAGCCAGAGAATATACTCGGGAATATCTAGTGGAATATGCATACGAGAGTATAGATCGTCCCTTTGAGGACTACCGATCCGGGGCCAAGATAGAGTTGGATCGGCGGATTGACTTGGTAACGGTAAAAGTACATGAGGTCCAGACAGGTCAATATCAGGAGCGTTGGAGCTTTGATCTGGCCTATCAAGACAGCCCGCTGGGCCTTGCATACTATCTGAAGTCCGTGACCAAAAAGTATAAATCCGGAGAGTCAGAGCCCAATGTTGTGTATGAGTACGATACGGGAGCAGAGCAGCTTGCAACCACCGAGTTTACGCACTTACCCGAGCTGGATGCTTATATGAGTTATGTTGGTAATGCCGGACTTCATCCGAACAAAGTGGCCATGTTTGACACGGAAGAAGATGGCATACCTGAGCTCGAGCATCATTTGTCGTTGCTGCAAATCAGATTAACTGAAAACGGCTGGGAATGGGAACCGCTGCCGGAGGCCGAGGGCGCGCATTCTTTATGTCGGCCCGGCACATCGTCATACAACAAGCCACGCACGATAGTTCGAATGCGGGCGCACTCCCCACAACCTCATGTTCTGTATACGAATAACCGTAGTAAAAACACGGACATCATGATCTGTGATCATCTAGGCCGTTCCTTGTTCGTTGACCGGCTGACCTCTTATTGGGAGTTGGGTAACAACACTCGGCTTATAGATCTCAATCGGGATCATCAACCGGATATCATCCGAGTAGGCACCGGCTGGTACCAGGTGATGAAAAACGAATCTACACCGGAAGGGTTTGCTTTCTCTGCTCAGGAAAAGCAGATTTTGAGCCCGCGATTTACTCCCCAAGCGAGTTGGGTACATGACGTCAACGGAGATGGAATGGCTGACCTGATATCCCGTTATCATTCCGGCGTTGTCATATGGTATGGTTTGGGTAATCTTCGATTTACCCCAAAGGGCCGGGATCATCGATTTTGGTCCGTGAATGGATCATTGATAGGAGGTATGGATCAATTTGGGATGTTTTTTGTGGATGTGAACAAGGACGGGATGATCGATATCGTTTTGACCCGAGGGACCCGAGTGTTTTTGACCCTGAATCAAAAGGAAGGTTTTGTCGAGTATCCGGTACCGGGTTTATCGCACGGATTCAGCTGGGACATGTCGAATCCTGTAATGGCCGATATGAGAGCCCAGGGTAATACCGAGATAGTCTATGCAGATGACAATAAAGCGTATTCTTTAGCTTTTAATGGACCCGGTACCGGATTGTTGAGAAGCGTTGATGATGGGAAAGGAACTCTGATTACATTTGAGTACCAGCGGGCCAAAGCACATGCCGGTATTGGTCAGCGCCAATCGGAGATATCCAAACTTATTGTTGAGTCGTCAGGGTATGACACGGTTACCTATACATATGGATTTGACCAACCGGTCATGCACACACAGGGGGAGTTTTTGGTGGGTTACGATCAAACCCAGAAAACATCGCCCTTTCTGTCCGAGCTGACGACATTTCATAACGACGACGATTTGGCGGGTGTGCTGCTCGATCAAACCGCGACAGACAACCGTACAAGCGGTATACAGAGCTTTTCACATTTTGAATACAATGAAGACGATCATGCCGGAGTACGCTGGTACCGCCCGGTCAAAGAACGTTTCGGCATGCGCAGAATATCCGATGGGTTCGAGCATGCAGATACAATCGAGTATTTAGAATATCAAAAAGAGCTTTGTCCCACCAAGGTAACTGAAACCAATGCTCATGGTAGCGTGACCAAGCAATCGACAATGTATGAAATACCGGCATTACAACAAGCGATGCATTGTCTAATAAAAAACCAAAAGCTTACAGGCGCGCACGCAGACCCAAACAAAAACTTCACCCTGGAGCAGGAGGTGGAGCGTAACGCGCTCGGCCAGGTGACCAAAGTGATCCAAAAAGGGGGTCAGGGAGAGCTTGTCGAGCAAGAGGTGGTGTATGATGCCAAGCACCGCATCGACACCCTGTCGGCGCCCGGACGCGGATCGACATCGGTGGGTTACTTTTCTGATACGGGTTTACTCCAACGCGTCACCGGTCCGGATGGAGTGGTAGCCCGGGTGGGCGGATTGGATCCTGTCGCAGACGCCCTGTTGGAGCTTGTAAGCGATCGGGGCGAAGGCGGCGTGCTGACCTCGTCGTACCGGTACGACGGACTGGAGAGACTGTGGAAGACCTGGAAAGACTTCGGCGGCTCGAGTGAGCAAAAACCGATGTCGGAGCTGAGTTATTTTTATCCCACCGGTACAACCCCGGGTGCGATCATCGCCAAAGAGATCGTGGACGCGGAAAGCAACGCACAAAGTGAAACCGCGGCCTTGACCACCGCATCGGGAGAGGCCGTCACCGAGGCGGCCCGTATTCCGGCGGGATGGAAGCTTACAGGGATTACCACAAGAAGCCGCAACGATCTTTCGAGCAAGCTCTACCGCCGGGATCCTCTGAAAGCGGAGATAAACCCGGGCAACCTCCCGTACGACACCCTGCTCGCTTCCTCCGTACAGCTCGCGCACACCCGGTCTTCGGGGTTCGGGCATGTGGTCGAAGATACCAAGGTCGTGCAGACCGGGGTGGAAAGAAATCTCAAGACCACTCTGGCCATCGATGCGGGTTTGTTGGTCAGCACCACCTTCGAAAACAACAAGTTCGTCACCAAGGTCGCCACCACCCCGGACGGCAAGGTAGCCTGGAGCGAAGATCAAGACGCGGTGCGCACCCTCTATGCCTACGACGCCATGGGTAGGATCACCGAAATCAGCTTGCCGGGCGGGAAAAAACATCACATCAGCTACGATTCGTACGGGAGGCCCAAGCAGATCAAGCGGGAGGGTATCGCCACCATCACCTACGACTATCAAGCGGTTACAGGCTTGCTCGAGACCAAGAAGGTCTACGGGAAAGACGGAGAGCTTGAAAGAAACCTGCAGTTTGACTACGACGCCATCGGCCGGGTTGTACGTGAAACCCATACTTTACAGCCCTCGGGCGGGCAAAACGTATATACCTACACCTACGACGGCAAGCACGCTGATCCGAAAGTCCTAGGCCAGCTCGGGCTTTTGACCCAGATCAAAGGAGACAACTACCTGCGAACCGAGCAATACAACCCGGACGGAAGCCTGCAGAGCACGCTCATCCGGTTGGCCGACTGGATGGAGGTGGAGATCCAAAACGAGTATTACGCCGACGGAAAAGTCAAGACGACCACCCAAACCGTACGCGATGTGCAGGGAAGCAGGATAGTCGATCAAGTGGTAAAAGAATACCTCTACGACGCCTGGGGCCGCCAATCCAAAGTGTTGGTCGACGGCAACGAGTTGTTCGAGATGATTTACGACGAAAAGGGCCTGTTGGCTAAGGTGAAAGTCAACCAGGACAACGAGTTGGTCTACAGCTACGACGAGACGACCCAAAACCCTAACGGATATTTGATGAACGCCTCCAAATGGAGCGGCAGCGTCGATTGGAGGTTCGACGATCGCGGATTGGTGGAGCACGAAGGCATGTCGGTGGGAAACAGCTACTGGGAGAGGATGTATGAGTACGATCAAAGAGGTTTTTTGGTGCACTCCCAAGACAAGGATCAGGTAGCGGCATATGGATACACCCCGGGTGGCATGCTCAAATGGATCAATGACCATTTGGGCGAACGCGCCCTCAATCGCACCGGAGACACCTTGCAGGCGGGCGATCTGACCTACACCTACGATCACCTGGGCAGGGTGGTGCAGCGCGGGGATCTCGAGATGCACTACGGCCCTAACGGCCAACTTGCCTGGGCGACTGCGGGAGACGGAAAGCTCTTTGGGTTTTCGTACGACGAGAAAGGTAACCGGGTGCTTAAAACCTTGGATGGAGCGCCGGTGGCCGGCTACATCAACGGGGTGTTCCTGGACAAAAACGGCCTGGTTGAGCCTGTGAGGGTGGCGGGCCGGGTGGTAGGGCTTTTGTTCAAAGGCAGCTTTTTGCAGGTGGCGACCGACCCGAG
>JBFFBT010000235.1:0-9559 GCA_041560255.1 Myxococcota bacterium
CACACCACTTGTTCCATGATGGCGGGAGGCCGGCTTACTTCCACCGATCCGCGTGAAGCTCTACTTTGACACCACTTCTCGAGCCTATGCATTTTTCTGTGTTCATAACTTGTTGTTATTTCTATCCGACACGATGCTTCAAGAGGGAATTCCAACCTCAAGGAATCGTCTGCACCCAGGTGGGGCTTCCGGCCCAACCTTCTTGTGCGGTCACCCGCATCAGGTCTCCCGTATCAATGGAAAGAACATACACATCAAACGATCCGGCCACATCGCTCTGGTAGGCCAACAACCCGGCATTTACGCCGGTCGAAAAGAACGCCGTATCCAAGTTGCGTCCTCCGTTGATGACCATGTCTTTGGACTGCATGCTGGGTGGAGGCGTCGAGCTCACATCCTCATACATGACCAAATCCGTGCGGGTGCCCACATCTCGATCTACAAACCAGATTCTATCTGTCGGACCTGCGCAGGGACGTTTCAAATCCGCCCCGGCAGTATCTACATCAATCATCTCGGCAACACGGGCTGTGGTTATCCAGCCATCCTGGGTTATATTGTCGGCAAACGAGTTCCAGCTCAATGGTTCGATATCATCCGTATCCGGATTGAAATCTATGCTATATGCCAGTCGAAGCTGGTATTGTCCGGTCTGCCCATTGACGAGTTGACAGAATGGATACCGATAGCTATGGGGTCTTTTGGGCGTGCGCGTGATGGTGGATCCGAAACCGACCGAACCGTATACTTTAAAAAGAGGATCTGCTCCGGGCTTCCAGGGATCGCTTTCCGCCAGATGGATTTCCCAATGATTATCGACAAAACTTTCATAAAACATGATGAGTTGGTTGAGGCTGGTTTGCAGACAAACCGAAGGGTTCATTGCGTCGGTGTTTTCGAGCTCTATGGTTTTTTTGGATAGATCAGCCAAATTCATTTGATAGATCTTGAAACCCTCGTCTGTCGATGCGCGATGGTGAAAATATACCCAGGTTACGATTCCGTCGGAGACCGCCCAGGCTCCCCATGCCTCTCCCTGCATGTCTCCGGTCAGCAAGCGCGGCGGATCGATCTTGCCCGGTTGGTAGGCGTACAAATGAATGTCGCCACCCGGATCCTGGGCCGAATAAATGAGCGGTGCTGGCCAGTTACATATCGTGTTGTCTTGCCCCGGATTGGGAACATAGGGACAATTGTCATTGTCATCCAAAATTGCGTCATTATCATCATCCGAGTCACAAGCATTCCCCAAAGGATCATCATCATGGTTTTGTTGCCCGGGATTGAATTCTTTGGGGCAGTTGTCCATACTGTCAATTACTCCATCTTTATCATGATCCAGCGGATCCCCATCGGGGTCACAGGCGTTGCCGACTCCGTCGCCGTCGCTGTCCTGCTGGGACTTATTAGGAACGATTGGACAGTTGTCCTGTAAATCCGGCACCCCGTCTTGGTCGTCGTCCAGATTTCCATTTGGATCGCTGTCAACTGGGCGCAAAATGGTCAAAATGGCCACCGGTGGCAACGTCAACGTGCGAAGCGTCAGTTTTGAGCCGCTTCGTACCTCCAGGTTGGGTAGCCCCACGGTCCGGTATCCTGTGTAAGTCGCCAGCATCTGATAATATCCCACCGGCAGATTTGAGAATGAAAACCTACCCTGGTCATCAGTTTTGGCGGAAAATTTTTTACTCTCGAACCTCTCCATCAGGGTCACCAGCACACCCGGCCTGGGACCCGGGTTTCCCAGGATGACGGTTCCGGATACCTCTCCCACCGCATCTTCAGGCACGGGTTGTAATACCAATGTCACTCCTGTGGTGGTTCCGCCGGAAGTTACGACGACTTGTTCGGGCTCGGACAACATATATCCGGGCAACGCCGCACCAACAAACCGCGTTCCTGCAGGTATCCCGGACATCAAGAAACTTCCGTCTAAAGATGCATGCGCCAATCCGGCGCCCTCTAACAGATACACCACCGCATTGAGAGGTGATCCGCCTCCCGAAAGCTCGACTCTCCCCTCAATCCATCCGGATTTGGCAATCTCAATCTCTTCGAGATCTCTGACTCCTTGACGCACCACAACCGGATTGTCGTGCTCGTACACGAACGCAGATTCCTCCCCGCTCTCCAGGATCATGCCGTTAATCCAAAGGGTGTAATCACCCTGGGGCACTTCGTCGAACTGAAAATATCCAGAAGAGTTGGACACAGCCGTCAAACCACATTCCTTGAGCCTTACAGTTGCCCCAAAAACAGGTTTGCTGTTGTGCCAAACTTCACCAATGACCGTACCGAGATCGGGTGGGCGATCAAAATTACGGCTACAAGATGATAAAAGCCATACACCAACCACCAACACAATGATTTTTTTGATCGTGCTGTTCATACCTTTTCTCCCGCAGGCATCGATATTTCAAGATCTAACCTGCAAATCCACAAAGAGTCAACCAGGCTGGTCGAAATGCATAGGAATACGCCGCATCGGATCACATTCCGCTTGGCTGCTCGAGATAGAAAAAACCTCAGTAAGTTAGACTCTATACCACTCGGGTTATTCAACTCAGACCGGATGCCGCACCTTTTACCATGACCCTGGAAATCATCTCTATCCTCATTTGCCCTGAAGAGATATACTATCAGATCTTTCATGAAGATCCTCGGAGGTTTGCATAATCATGCAAACCAAGAAAAAGATCGGACAAATTCGCCCACAGCAACGTCGCTAGGATCAGCAAAAATCCCAAAAATACCAATCCATGCTTGATACGGGGATATCTTTTGCCATATCCAGCATGAACATGCAGATACCCGGCATAGACCAAAAAAGCCGCCAGCGACCAAAGTTCTTTGGGATCCCAACTCCAAAACTCACCCCATGCCATTTTCGCCCACCAACTCCCCAACACCAACCCCATGGTCATACATGGAAATCCATTTCTGACCAACTTGTATATCTCATCCCCTGAATGCTGTTTTCCGTACAAAGGCGCACCGCGAATCAACCCAAATACAGCCACCAGGCCCGCTTTTACCAAATAGATATATGCCAACAGATAGGCAGACACGTGCGGAAGAAACAAAAAATGTTGCAGGGCGGGAGGCAGATTTCGTGGTTCGGCATCAAATACAAACCCGGCCGCAAAGAGCAACAATATACCGACAACCATATCGTAGGCTCTACTGCCGATCCGCATAAGACCACCGCCAAAACATATCAGCGGATACATCGCACCCATGCATAGAAAGATCTCGAAAAGATTCATACATGGAGCATGTCCCGTATGCATCCATCGGTATCCGACCGCGGCCAGTGCAACCGCGATGCCGATTGCATAGACAGTATTTACAAGCTCATACTTTTTCAGCCAGTACAACCATAAAGCAAGTACATAACCCAGCATGGCTGCGTAAATGAGAAACCCCTGAAGCGTCGTTTTCATCGTCATGTCCGCATGGCCGTAAACCTTCTATGCAGCCCACCAAGCCAAAAATGCCATATCATTCCGCCGCAGAGGCAGACAAAACCCCAATACACCAGATTCAAACCCCGGTCGGACACAAGCAGCAAAACCGAATATTTATGTGATTTTTGATCGTATGCATGCTGGTATATATGATAGCCCTGAAAACGCAGTGGATATCCGCCGGATATTTGATCGTCTATAAGTGCTCTTCCACCAACGAGCAGTTGTACATCACTGCAAAAATTTCGGACCAAGCGGCGATACTCGAGAGTGCAATCTTCATCTTGATCCGGGCGAAAAGGCAGGTTCGGAAAAATGACTTGTGTTTTGGCGCTCATCAAAGTTTTTCCCTTCAATCCGATTTCCAAAGCCGGATTGCTACCCGAACCGGGTTCATCAATATCGATCTTTCGTTGATTTTCAAAACGAATGCGGTAATTTTTATATGACTTGTTGACACGAAGCGTCATATCGCCGCAGTTCAGAGGATAGTTTCGGCCTACTTCGGCAGGCAGGACAACCATCTTTCCACCCGGTGAACGAACCAAAATCTCTCCTGTCTCATCATAAACAACCTGGAAATCTTTGAGTTTCAGAGAAAAAGGCAACTTTCCTTGTAGGTTGCCGTTTGATGATACGATCCGATTTTTGGTCTGACCCTCGTAGATCAGCAGGTAACCTTTTCTCAATGCACCGTTCTCATACAACTTTTGAGTAAAATGATGAAAACTTTCGGATCCCAACATCGCTCCAAGAATAATCAAAAAGAGACCTACGTGTATGAGCCATATAGGCAACCTGCGACGTGTTGTCGGGATAAACACCATAGCCGCCAGGCTCGACAGCCCGAATAAAGCCCACAGCAAACCAACCGGAAAACTGTTTACATACCTGGTGGTTGTCTCGGAACCCAAAAAGGCTGCATACACCGACCCCAGTGCAAGCAGTAAAATCAAATATATACCCAAAAGCATGACAACCCGTCTGCCGAATGGTCCCTTCATGCCGCGCTCGATTCGTTCATATAAAAAAGTACTAGACCGCAAGTCCCAGCGCAGTTCTTCTCGCATTGATCAGATTGATCATTGTATCCGCTGCGGTCTCAGGATCGTTTTCTACGTAAAATTTTCCTCCCACCAGCCCTGCAATATCATTCGTCAACAGGGAGACCAGGTTGTCACTGCCGGATATATAGGGCTGACCTCCGATATGGGTAAACACACCCAAGTCCACAGCCCAGGTGCCGATGGAAACAGATTTTTCCGTAATGAACTCCGGCGCGGACGCTGCAACCGGCAGTTGGCTGATCTTGACCCCCAGAGAAGCATGACCCGCAACTGCGTTGAGCACATCTTCAATCCGTGAGTTGTCGACGCATGAACCCATGTGCCAGCAAGCCGGCAAAGCAGTCAATCCATTGGCTCCCGCCACGGTTTGCAACACCGCCTTCAATCCATCACCCACCCCGGGATACGAAGCATCAGCCGACAACAATCCATACTGTCCGGCCACCTGAGCCCAACATCCAGTACCCAAAACCAGAATGTTCTCCGCCAGAAGTCTTCGGGTCAAGGCCACATGACGATACCCAAATGTATCCAAAGGCGTGACACAACCTACGATGGCGACAACACCGCGTATATACGCCTGCGCCGTGGATGGATCCGCGGTGATGAGACTGATCAACAAACCAATCGGATCATTTTGATCGACCGCGGACAAGGCTGACACGATTTGCTCGACTGAAAATCCAGCCACGATGTCCTTGGGTGGATCGGTAGGAATATACACTTTGATTGGATCTCGGTTGGCATAGTTGGCCACCGCGGCCTGTATGATTTGCTGGGCGATGACATCCGCGTTCTCGGGCTCGAACTCGATCCTGTCTGCTCCGGTTATGTGCGCATGTGGATGGGTCGTGATGATCTTGGTATGAAATTGTTCAGCTGCCTGTTGAACCGCCGGGATGACGCATTGCACATCCACAACCATGGCGTCAACCGCTCCGGTAACGATGGCAAGCTCCTGCTGTACCATTGCACCTGCCAAGTTCACCCCTCTTCGCATGAGCAATTCGTTTCCGGTGCAACACATACCGACAACGTTGATAGGTATAGTCGGGGATGAAGCATTGTAGACATCCGCGGCGTCCAAAATTTTTTCTGAAAGCAGCGGCTCGTGGCCATGTAACACCAGGTTGATTTTGTCCTGCTCGATGACCGCCAGATTGGATTTGGCGTAACTCAGTGTCGGGGTTCCGAACAAGACATCCTGAATCCCCGTCGCCATGTGCAAACCGCAATAACCATCCACCAAACCAAGTTTGAGACCACACTTTGCAAGACTGACCATATCGGCATCTACTCCCATGGTGGTACGATGTTGGGCTTCGCACACAGCCGCACTGCCTCCGATCGGTAGGATACCCAATTGCTCCCAGGTCTGTTTTCGTTCTGCATTCGCCTTGTACTCCAACCATGCCGGCATATCCCGGCTGTCGCCCAAGTCATCCAAACACTTCTTGGCAACCTCTTCGGCTTTCATCTCCACGGTATAAACAGGATTGGGTTTTTTATACGTAGTGGTCTTTGATCCGGGACATTTCAAGCCGACGAAAAGAGCATCCAGTTTGACTGGATCGGTAATTTGGTACGGGCTTGTACCTGATGCAACCAACAACAATGTCTTCGCGGCCTCTCTGGCATGTTCGATATGGGCAGATGCTCCTCCTGCAATTCTTCGCACCAAATCCCGGGTGACAATCACATCCCGACCCGCACCACAACGACCTCTTTCGGAAAGCAAAGGATTGTCCGGATTGTACAGGGCACTGGCCTCTCCCAAAGTACAAGGACCCATTTGGCACCGGAAGCAACACAAGCCCGCATTGCCGGCTTTGTCATTAAAATGGGAGTGGGTGCATGGTGTACCTCGATCATAAATTATCTGGATTCCTAGATTTTTTGCCCGTTGTATGAGCTGTTCCGTATTGGGATCAGGGATAAAATAGGGCGACGCGGGAGCTTGGCTGTGACAGGCATTACACGGCATCTGGGTCCAATCGGCCAGAGCACGGCGTATGCCGACCGCAGATACACCAGCACCCGCCAATAATTGCATGAAACGACGACGATCAAATTTTCCCATTTCACACAGATCCGAAAGAGTTTCACGATCCACGTCGGATTCCTGTAAATCATTTTCACAATCTGTTATTCGATTCGAATCTCGATCGTCCTTCATGTCAATTCTCCTTTTCACGAAGGTGACACCCTAATCAAATGCCATATGCGTAAGCCGTGAGTCGGGTACACAAAAAAAAACTCCAAAGCCCCGAATTACACACTTACTGTAAACTGAAATCGCTACGTATAAGATCCTAATTTGCCAGAATTTATCACAATGTCAACCCGAACCTGCATGACAAATGTCGTTTGCCACCGGAACCAACAAGAGGTATAGGGATGTTGGAGACGAAAAACATGCGAACAGCCAAGAATACCGTAACAAGAAGCAAGTCGATCAAATCCTTGCAAAACAAATCCAATCCGGTTTGTCCTTGCTGTAAAAGTCCGGCGGCATTTCTCTGGACCTGCCCTTGCGGCTTTTGTCTATGCCAAACCTGTATGCATGAAAATACCTGGGGGATGACCTGCAACGCAGTAACCTGGACCTGCCCGGATTGTGGTCGAAGCCGTAGCTATTGAGACGTCATGATTTCAACTTTTTCTATAATTTCCGAAAAGCTTCACGCCACGAAACGGTTTGCCGTTCAGGGTCTATCAAAAAACGCCAGACCCTGGTTGGCGTCCATGCTGGCATCCCAGTCCATAAACTCCACATTCCTTTGGATACTGGAAAATGAAAAATCTGCCGAAGAAGCATTTATGTCGGCAAGATTTTTCTTGGCAGAAAAAGAACGCCACCCATCGGATCCATTCGCATCGAAAATCGAGTATTTTCCGTTGCACCAACAGCTTCCTTATGACGATCTGTCTCCCGATCGGTTTGTGGTAGCCGAGCGGCTGTCATTGCTTTTCAGACTTCTACAGGGTTCGCCCCCTGTCTTGATTGTCACCTGTGTTCAAGCTCTATTGAGAAAAACCCTGCCCCGAACAGCCATGGAACGCGCGAGCCAGCTTCTGTTACAGGGTCAGCAAATCGAGAGATCCGAGCTTGCCAAAAACCTGGTCACCGCCGGTTACCTCAACGTTCCTTTGGTTGATGATCCGGGAACGTTCGCCATACGGGGAGGCATCATCGATCTTTTTACCCCGCATTTACCTAGCCCGATTCGAATAGAGCTTCTGGGGGACGAGATCGAATCCATTCGGGTGTTCGATCCGGCAACCCAAAGAACGATTTGCAAAACAGACAGTGTCTACATCGGCCCGGTCAGAGAGATCGTGCAAGATCGGGAATCAACCAGACATGCATTGGAGTCCATGGAACATTTGTCTTCCAAGCTGGATGTACCTTCGCACAAGCTATTACCGCATATCCGCTCTGTAAAAGAAGGAACTTGGTTTTTCGGTATCGAAGCGTTGCTGCCCGCGTTTTATCCCCATCTGGAATCCTTGTTCGACTACCTAAAACCAGACACCCAGCTCATTGTAGATGATCCAGGCGGCGTCCTCAACGCGGTGCAAACCTCATGGGAGCAAGCTTGCGATGCATATGATCAGGTTGCCGGCTCCAATAATCTGGTTTTTGAACCCGCCAGCATTCTCCTTCCGCCCGAATCTTTTGAGGTTGAGATTGAAAGCAAAAACCAACTTCAGCTGGGTCTGACGGACGAACACACCGACAGGCTCTCTTTGGAGAGCCAAGACATCGAGACATTGCAGCAACAAATTAGAAACACCGACAAAGAGTCGGATCCTTTGTCACCCCTCGTGCAACTATGCAAACAATGGTTGAGGCTCAAAATACAGATCTTCATGACTGCATCCAGACCAGATCGGGCCCGAGAGTTGTTCGATATGTTGAGAAGGAGAAATCTTCCGATTCGAATCGAAAGAGATCCCTTTGAAATCGATTGGCTCTCACAATCTCATCCAAGCCCGCCCATCCGAATCGTCGCCGGCGAGCTGCGAGGTGGTTTCAGCTGTGGGACTGCCGGGTTTGTTTTTATCCCCGACTCTGAAATTTTCGGTAAACCAGTACAAAGGCCCAAACACAAATCCCCGAAAACCAAAATGGCGGCGTTGAAGCCCGGAGAGTGTATCGTACATGTGGATTTCGGAATCGGGCGTTTCGAAGGATTGAACAAATTGGGTGTAGCAGGTTTGGAAAAAGACGTATTGACGATTAGTTATCGACACGGAGACAAGCTCTACCTGCCGGTGACCAGAATGAATCTGATCGAACCATACCGCGGACCCAAAGACACCCAACCCGTACTCAACAAACTCGGCGGAAAATCTTGGGAGAAAACCAAAAAGAAAATACATCAAGCCCTTTTGGAAATGGCCAACGAGCTGATTCGTGTTCAGGCTGCACGTAAGGCATCATCCGGTTTTGCACTCGAACAACCCGACGAAGAATACCGATCGCTCGAAGCTTCTTTCCCGTACGAAGAAACCGAGGACCAACAAAACGCCATTGAGGAAGTCATCAAAGATCTCACCCAACCAAGGGTTATGGATCGGTTGGTATGTGGAGACGTTGGTTTCGGCAAGACCGAGATAGCCATTCGAGCAGCCTATTTGGCCGCCCTGTCCGGAAAACAAACCGCCATACTCGTGCCGACAACCATCTTGGCATTGCAACACCTTTCTACCTTTCGCACCAGACTCAGCAACCGAGCGGTTAGAACCGAGCTGGCATGTCGTCTGGTAAAACCATCCAATCAAAAAGTCATCTTGGAGGACGTAGCCCGAGGCAAAGTAGATATCCTCATCGGCACCCACCGTATATTGATGAAGGATGTCCACTTTAAATCTTTGGGACTGCTGGTCATCGACGAGGAACACCGATTCGGGGTACGCCACAAGGAACGCTTGAAGCAACTGAAGCATGACGTCGATGTTTTGACGCTAACCGCCACTCCCATTCCCCGCACCCTTCAAATGGCCTTGTCCGGTATGCAC
>JBFFBT010000236.1:0-9506 GCA_041560255.1 Myxococcota bacterium
GCGTGGAGTATCGTTTTGAATGATGCACGGAAAAAAGACCAACTCACCCGCGCCAAGCTTCTCGAAACCGCCAAAGAGCTTTTTTTCGTCAAAGGCTATTCGCAAACCTCGGTCGACGCCATCAATGCGCAGGCCGGTTTATCAAAAGGCACTTTTTACTATTATTTCAAGAGCAAATCGGATCTTTTGGACGCTATCGTCGAAGAGCTCACCAACCAGGGTTGGCACCAAACCCAAAAAGCCATGCAGGATAAAACCGGGGGTTGTATCGAGCGATTTCAGCGTTTTTTGGCGGCGGCGCGGCGCTGGCGGATCGTGGCGGCGCCGGACAATGCAGCGATCATGCGAGCAACCCTGCAAAGCGACAACTCGATGTTGCGTGAGCGCATGCGGGAACGCAGCATCAATCTGGCGGTCTCAGACCTCGCCGCTCTTATCCAAGACGGTCTCAAGGAAAAGGTGTTTCAAATCTACGACCCACTGACCACGGCCCGGGTTTTTTTGATCCTGGCCTATGGAGTCACCGAAGACATGATCCGCGAGGCGGCTTTGTCCAGGCTCTCCGACAAAGACCTAAAAAAAAATCTCATCGGTCGAGGATTTGCATTCATGCGCTCGATTGAAGGGCTACTGGGAGTATCCAGGCATGCGCTGGGCGAACCCGATGCTGATTTGCTCAAAGAAATGGTAAGGGCATTTCGGTGCATCAAAGAGCCTGAATGAAGCCAGGCAACCACCCTAAGGAAAGCCAAACCGATGATGGAGGTGTTCGATGGAAGCAAGCTGTGGTCCAAAAAAAACAGTCAAAGTGATCATCACCGGGGCGACCGGCTTTGTCGGCCGTAACTTGGCGGAACGACTTTATGAATATGGATATTACGTGATGGCCACTGGGCGCGATACCCAGGTAGGCCGGTCACTTTCGGCTCGAGGAATAAATTTTCGCTCTGCGGATATCTTGTCTTCGGAGTCACTCGAAAAGGCTTTTTCACCTGCCGACTGCGTCATCCACTGTGCAGCCAAAACAGGCGATTGGGGATCGAAAAATGATTTCTACCAGACCAACCTCATCGGCACGCGCCATGTGGCTCAAGCCTGTCGACGGCATCACATCCAACGCATCATTTTCATCTCCACTCCCTCAATCTACGTCGATGGTAAAGATCGCCTCAACATCCGCGAGAGCGAACCGCTGCCGGCCCGCCAGCTCACCCACTATGCGATGACGAAGCTTCTCGCCGAAAAGGAGCTGTTTGCGCTTTCCAAGCAAGGTTTCGAGGTGATTGTATTTCGACCGAGAGCTGTATACGGTCCGCATGATAAAAATTTCCTTCCCCGCATACTGAGAATGGCCGAGAAAAAACGCTTTACGCTGATTGCCGGTGGAAAAGCCCTCGTGGATGTCACCTATATCGCCAATTTGGTCGAGTTGGTGCATACAGCTATCAATGCCCCTCCAAATGCCTGGAACCAAGCATACAATGTCTCAAACGGGGATCCGCTTTCCATCGCGAGCTGGTTCGAGTTGATGCTCGGTATGCTCGGCACGCCTTTTCGACCCAAAAGCATACCAGAAAATGTTGCTTGGCTGATTGCAGCGCTCAATGAGCTTGCAACCCATATCCCCCTAGGACCAAAGCGCCCGATTATGACGCGTTTCTCTGTTGGTTATATGGCCCGTTCCATGACCCTCTCAATCGAAAAGGCCGCCCGGATGCTCGGGTACCGCCCCCCCTATTCTACCCGGTCAAGCTTTGAAGATTATGCCCGACGGTTATCCCTACTCTGACATATATCCTGATCGCGGACATGCAGTGAAAGATCTCGTGAAAACGTTGTATTGAGGATGACAAAGGTTTCGGTAGATTGAATCGCATCCAGAGACTGCAGTTTCTCTCCCAGCAAAGCATACAAGCCCGGCATGTTTTCGACGATGATTTTCGCCCAGAGACTATAGGTCCCGGTAGTGTAATGCAACTCGACGATCTGCGGGATGGATTTGAGCTTTTCCTGAATTTCTTTAAACTGTCCTGCCTTGGCAAGCCTGATTCCGATGAAAGCCACCACACTGTGACCGAGCCGGTCATAATCCAGTACGATTTTCGTCCCCTGGATGACACCTTCCTCGCGCAGCCGATTTACCCGGGAGTGAATGGTGCCTCCCGATACGTTCAGCTCCCGGGCAATTTCGAGAAAGGGTTTTCTCGAATCAGATTGCAGATAAGAAAGGATCTTCATATCCAAATTATCGATTTTACATTGCATGGCCTTGATTCTCCCTTTCGAATATCAATTCGTCAACAATAATACTTTACTAATGATTATTTATCAATATAAAAGTCGATATAATTAATATATTGACATTATTATGAGCATTTAGTAGTCATTTTAATAGAAACATGGGATCCAAAACACAGGTAAACAGATGATCTCATTGGGAAGGAAGATATAATGACAACAAAGCGAGATGTGCCCTTGACTCTTGGTATTCAACGGATCGAGCCGGTCAACCTGGACGACCCGACCGTCATGTCTGCCTTGGAGCAAACCCGGCGGGCTCTATCCAATCCAAAGTTGCAGCAATTTTTGGAAATCCGCACCACGATACAAAGCTATCTATGCAACCAGCTGATTGCGTCCGGTTACGTGCATCCTCCGGTTTATATGCTGGCGGGCTGCACCGATCCGCTCAATCATTGGACCTACCCCGCCCGAATCAATTACTACGGGGAGGAGGTATCCATCACCCAATCCCTGATTTTGCAGAAAATTCTGATGGTCATGTTGTCACCAGTCGGTAAGGTGTTTTGGGCCTCACCCAACATCCGCATGGAAATGCGCATCGGCCGCAAGGACTACAAATACGTCACAGAATTTACGCAGGTTGATTTTGAAAGCCGAGGCGCCACCTATGAAGAAATGCTTTCCTATTTATCGTCTCTGGTTCAGGGCTTGTATGCCCACCTCAATACAAAACACGCAGATACCCTCAAGGCTGTCCGGGGAAGCCTTCTGCCTACCCTGGAGGAACCGCTTGCAATCTATGACGCCCAAGAAGTAAAAACCTCCGAGGGACTCGAAGACGATGACGAAGTAGAAAGATGGGCAAGTCACCAGGAGGCCGGAAAACCCTTTATGGTGGTCAATCTCAAGCGCGAAGCGTATGATTGTTACGATACGAGGCTGGGACGATTCCTCAACTATGATGTCGTCATTGGTCCCCACCGGTCCAACCCCTATCCGGTCGAGTGCTTGTCGGGCGCAGAAAGAACCCGATCGATTTCGGACCTTGAAAAGCGTATGATCGAGCTTCGCTATCCAGCCGCGTATTTCGCGCCGTTTTTCGAGCTTTTCTCATCATTGGATCAAAACGGCGGACACATCAGCTGCGCGGGCGCCGGCTTCGGAATCGAAAGACTCACATACGCCATTCTCGGGCTCAAAGACATTCACGAGGTGTATCCCTTTCCCCGTATGGCGGAGGCCAAAATAGCCCTGTAATTTGAAAGTTGCAGGTCGGGACTGCTATTTATCCAATGAACCGAATACTCTTTTGAGAAGTGCTGTGGTCCGAGCCAAGGGTTCTTTACGGATTTTCTTCTCTTCGTCAGCCAGCTTTAAAAATACCGCATCCAGAGCTTTCCGGGTGACATACACTCCCAACTTTTGGTTGTACGGCTTGACACCGGCTAATTTTCCAGCAATCGAATTGGCAAAAGTATTGTACTTTTTTAATAAAAACTCCCACGACTGGTTGGTGGACACATTGCCGACCAAAACCTTATCCAGGGATCTATCAATAACGGACACAAAGCTTCTTTCGAGCGATGCATACGTTTTCTGCCTGAGAAAATTTGTGGCGGCATCTTCAGGACCGGTCAAGATTTTAAAGCCTTCCTCAATCGTCAACGCCTTGATGGCATCCAGAAATATGGGCCCGGCCTCCGATGCGGCATCTTCAGCCGCTCGGTTCATCCTCAATACCACATCATCGATGAGCCGTTTTCCCCCGGGTAGTTTCTTTACGACCCCGACCACTTTCTGCGTATCTTCGGGCAGAAGTATTTTGATAAGGGCATCTTGGTAAAAACCGTCTTTGGTCGAAAGTCCGGAAACGGCAATCCCCGTACCTTTGCTCAAAGCTTCCTTCAAACCCATAATCACTTCCGCTTCTGTCAGAGGAGCGGATCCCAATGGTTTTTTTAATACTTTCTGGAGATCGGCGCACGCGGTCAAAATCATGCAAACAAAACCCAACCCCGCAACACCTATCCCATATTTCGACACAGACATTTTCGACTCCTTCAGATCGTTTCTATGGGTTATAAATATGTACGCAACCTAGAATCGACTCGTTGCAATGAATGCATCAACCACCTAGGGATTCACCCAATCAACCCCCGGGCCCCAATTCGCTCCAATTTGTGGTGTAAAAATGCCGATTTTCTCTCGAATAATAATACCGATACAATGCGGATGTCCCGGATTTGTTAATTGGATAAACGTAGCATTGGATTCCCTCGAAGCTGTACCCGTTTTTACCATTGCCAAGCTCACTCCAGTTGGTGGTGTAAAAATGCTCATGGTTGGCTACGTAACGATAGAGCGGAACGGTTCCAGCGGCCTGATGACCGAAAGCATATCCCTGTACGCCTTCGTAGATCCATCCGTTTCCTCCATTGCCAAGCTCACCCCAGTTGGTGGTATAAAAATGTTGCCCGGAGGTATGATAATATCGGTGAAAGGCAAGGGAGCCTGCAACCTGATTTTTATGGAGATAGCATTGCACACCTTCGTACTCCCAAGTGCCGTACAATCTTATATGCCCACGCACATCGTTGGATGACAGATAACTTTGTTGAACGCCGAAAACCGATCCGTCTTTCCTGGTGATGGTGGGAGAATTGTTTTTTGAGAATGCATAGGAGGAGTACAGCATGATCGAATTGAAATCAAAGCCGGCCACATCCCAATTTTTACTGGAGTCGACTTTTTCGAAATTGTGATCCTTGCCGCTTTCGATATTATTCCAGTGAATGGTGACGTAGTTGTCGCGATCCGAGCGGCAATGTTCATGCTGATGCCCCACGGCATGACCAATTTCATGGATGACAACCCCGGTTGTGGCCCAACTCGCAAGATTGATGGTTTGGATGCCACCCTGCATACCCACCGATGAGGAGCTGACGTCTGATTTTTTAAACAGTATCATATTTTTCCAAGGAAGCAGCTCGGTTTGGACAAAATTCATATCGGTTTTATTTTGCCAGTGCTTGATGGCATTGATGATCACGTCTCGGTTGTAGACATTACCGATTGCGTAGTGAACGGTCTTATTGGGCCAAAGTTTGTTTTTATACACACACGAATAAAACTCCGGCCGGCTTTCACCCAGTATGTCATCATCGAGAATGGCGATGTCACCTTGCCAAATATTGAGTTCTCCTACTCTCTCATAAGTAATCCTCTCTACGTATCCGTTGATGAAAGCATAGGCGGTGCGAAGCTCGCCACCCTTGCTGCCATGCAATTCGCGGATCCATATTTGATCCGCATCGAGGGCTGCTTCAATTGGATTGATTTGATTGCCTACCAAGAAAGAATTGTCATGCCGATTTGCTCGATCACTACCTTCTTCAAACAAGACATTGGTCGCGGCAGACATCCCATTCGATGTTACATCGAGATCTTCTTGGCCGCACCCCAAGGACGACATTGCAATAATACCGATACATAGAAAAACAACCCGATACTGTGAGAGACGCATCACGACAACACCTCCTGACTGATTTTCAAGACCACAGGTTTTCACAATACGTCGGCTATAACCAATTGAATGTCAAATTTACTATCTTTGCCTCCCCTTTTTCCCCGCGGCAAAATTTACCTCTGCAACGGAGATGGATTGAAGTTTCTGGTCCAAAAAAAGGTCTTTTGTTTACTTGGTGCTGAAAATGAAAAAGGTAGACCACCAACAATCGTAAGGTCAAGAAAAGTGAATTATATTTTTAGGCAAAATCTAATATTTTTTCAAATGCTCAATACCATACTATTCCAATGTGCAAGAAGCCTCACCATTGTCGACCGCACAGGTGTATGTCTCATTCGCGGTGTTGAGATCTGCACAATTTCCAGTAGCCTGCCATTTCGAGCAATCGGCCGACTCATAAGTACAAGTCTTAATGTATTCAAAAGAACACGACTCCCGCCCCTCTTCGAAACAGGCGGATGTACATGTGACCGGAGCGCAACCCCCAGGAGCTTGTTCATACGTATTGTAAAGAAATCCTGCATATCTATTATGGATCAGAGTGGCATTCGGTATATTATGATGGTCAAAACCGTACCAGGATCGAATCATGAAAAATACCGCCATAGATATTTCCAGCGTCCGTAGAGACACCCCGGGATGTGCCAATGTGCTGCATTTCAACAATGCCGGCGCCGCCCTTATGACTCAACAAGTGCTGGATGCTGTAAAAGATCATGTTCAATTGGAAGCTGAGATTGGTGGATATGAGGCTGCTGATGCTCAACATGAAAAGATAGAGCATGTGTATGACGCAGCAAGTCGATTGATAGGATGCCGGCGTGAAGAGATTGCCTGGGTTGAGAACGCTACCCGCGCATGGGATATGGCATTTTATTCCATTCCTTTTGGACCCAATGACCGAATTTTGACTTCAGTATCTGAGTACGCAAGCAATTATATTGCATTTCTGCACGTAGCCCAAAGAACAGGTGCTCGGGTTGAGGTGATTCCAAATGATGCTGCCGGGCAGGTCTGTGTCAAAACGCTTGAGAATATGTTAGACCGATTTGTAAAGCTGATAGCCATAACCCATGTACCAACAAACGGCGGATTGATCAATCCGGCCCGTCAGATCGGAAAAATCGCAAAGAGCGCGAACATACCTTTTCTTCTCGATGCCTGCCAATCCGTAGGTCAAATGCCCATCAATGTGCAAGAAATCGGCTGTGATATGCTCTCTGCCACCGGGCGTAAATATTTGCGTGGTCCGCGCGGTACAGGATTTTTATATGTTCAAAGTAATCTCCTCGAGCGATTGGAACCACCTTTTTTAGATCTTCACGCTGCAGAATGGGTGACAAAAGATCGATACAAAATACGTAGTGACGCCCGCCGTTTTGAAAATTGGGAATCATATTGTGCAGGCAGGGTTGGACTGGGTATTGCTATAGATTATGCTCTACGTTTGGGACTTGAAAACATCTGGATGCGGATAGTGCATTTGTCAAAATTGCTTCGTGAGCGCATAAAGAGTGTATGCGGCGCGAAACTGCATGATCTAGGTGTGCAGAAATGTGGTATCGTCTCATTCACAATCCCCGGGCACGATCCAAACAAGATCCGTAACAACCTTGCAAAACAAAAGATCAATGTGTCTGTCTCTCCGGCGCAATATACCCGCTTGGATATGGATATACGCGGATTGATCGGTGTAGTGCGGGCCTCAGTCCACTATTACAACACAGAAGAAGAAATCGAACGGTTCTGCCAAGCAATACACGGCTAGTGTCTGTCGCAAGCTTGGGTGGGCGAAGTGTCTTCTATATTCTAGAACCTATCCCATTATCTATCTTAAGATAGATGACAACAAAATCAGCTTGTATCTATAGTAGCTTTTGTTTCGTCTCGAGGCGGTTGTTGAATGCAGAGATTTTTTCATGGGAGGTTGTAATGAAAAAAAATGTCATTAAATTAGGTGTTTTCATCTTCATTGGTATTTTTTGTCATTTGGCAGGATGCGGCGGGCCCGATATGCACTCTTTTGACGATTATGATGCAACTAGTCATGCTGTCAAAGGATTGTGGACTTTGTTGCCTGGCGGCGCGACGGACATCGGTGTAGGGGCCCAAGGGCAGGTTTATGTAATCGGAACGGACAATACATCCCATGGAGGACGCATTTACAAATGGACCGGCAACTCCTGGCAACGAACCAGCGGTATTGCCGAGCGAATCGACGTCGATCAGTACGGTCGGGCATGGGTTGTAAACCGACCGGGGATGATTTTCAGAGGAGACGGGAACGACAATTGGACACAGCTACCTGGTCGGGCTGTGGATATAGGAGTCGGTAAAAATGGAGAAGTGTATGTCGTCGGGGCAGAAAACTACACTCTCGGCGGAGTCGTCTACAGATGGACTGGAAGCAGCTGGCAGGCGACCAAGGCCATTGGACATAGGATATCGGTCGATCACCTAGGCAGACCTTGGGTGGTTGATAAAATCGGAAATATCATCTGGAGCAGCGGTAATGATAAATGGCATCCTCTGCCTGGGCGTGCAAGGGATATCGGGGTAGGCGCCGATGGACATATATATGTTGCCGGAAAAGAAAATCCGGATTACGGCGGGGTGTATAAATGGACCGGAAGCACCTGGCAAAACATCTCCGGCCTGGCTTCCAATTTGGATGTAGGTCCGGATGGAAGTGTTTGGATAACCAATAAAGTAAATCAGATTTGGACCACCAAGGCTGTCGATATCAAGAAAATGGTGGTCATGTCACTGGGTGGTTCTTCAAGCACGGATATTCACCCCATCGTGTCGAGTTGCGCAAAAGATATGGGCTATTTTCTGGTGGAAAACCAAAATTGGAAAAAAGACCAGGGAGACACGGTTGCTTCAAACAGTGATGCAGAACGCATACGTGATAAGATCAACGATCTGGCCAAAAAGAATGGTGGCGACAAAAGCAAACTGAAGCTAGTAGTTGTGGGAAAAAGCGCGGGTGGAGTGCTGGCCTGGAATACCTTCAAAAGACACTTCGCAAACCATCTCGCCGATTTTCATACCGTAGCTTTGGTCATGGTAGATCCCCATGGATCTGTCACCAATGACGGCCATGTAGGTCCTTACTGCAGAGATCAAGATTTGTGGTGGCCGAGCGGCTGGCCGTCCATCACCAATTTCTTCAGGGTGTACAACGTATACCAATGGAGATCGGGTTTGACCGGCGCGAGCTTCCCGGACTCCAAAGTCTACATCAACTATCGAATCCTCAGTGGAGATGTATCCCACGACAACATACCCAATCATGCTACCACCAAGTCAGTGATCCGATTGTCTTTCGGTTTCTAGACCGGATGTACTATGCGACGCCTGTGATGATTTCTCTGGGTTTGGTTTTGAAGGCAAATACAAAGCAACCGTTCCATCACACATCATCCACCAGAGGAAATCGAGGTCGAACAAGTCTTTATCGTGCAATCCCAGCTCTTCTTTTGTTCGTAGATGTGTACTGACTCCGGACTCCGGGTGCTCCTTCCTAAAATATGAGGATGACAATTCAGATGCCGTGACAACGGCAGGTTCATTATAACCACATTCCATATTCACTCGCCAGTTGCATAAAATGCCGTCATCCTGGATAGATTCTATCCAGGATCCATTGTTAAAATTATAGATTCCGGCTTAAAGCATGCCAGAATGACATTGTTTCCAAAAGCCACAAAAAGTTAAATCCCGGCTCAATCAA
>JBFFBT010000237.1:0-9457 GCA_041560255.1 Myxococcota bacterium
CGGTGTTTACGGATTTTACAGGCACACCGATGTTCGCAACACCGTATGGAGCCCGGGACAAGTATGCCGCGCTGAGTGTTGCATTGGACTACGTAGAAAAATCGTACGACGCCGATATCGGCACGGTCCGCATGGGAGTAAGAGACTACGACCCCATCATCAGCCAATTTTTGACCCCGGATCCGCTTTTCTTGGAGTCGTTGGAAAAATGCGTCGAAAGCTCGATGGACTGTAATCTGTATAGTTATGCCAGAAACAATCCAATATCGTATATAGATCCCACTGGAGAAGACTCTGTGGGAAAATTGTTGGCTGATTTGGGTCGGGAATATAGAGATAGTTGGGCTTTGTATCCATTGGCCGCTGTAAATGCAGCCTGGGAGGCGGTTGGTTTTGAAGAAGTCAGCAAGATTTCAAGCGCCGCATTGAGTGACCACGAGAAAATTGAAACCATGGATGTAGTTATTGCTACATTTGACGTTTTGACCTTGGGAAAAGGAAAATCCGGAAAGGGTCTAATCAAGAGTGGCCTTGATCTGGGAATTTCTACAGGAGAAAAGGAATTAAAATCTTCTCTAAAAACTATAAATAGAATTGTTGATGCCCCAAAGGGGCTACCTGGAGCCGCAAGAGCAGCTGCGCATAGCGCCAATTGGTCCAAGGCATCTCTAAAAGAAACCATTAGTCGAATAGCTGGTAGTAACCCAGTAATAACAAGATCTACACAAAAAACTATCTATACAAACCCGAAGTCAGGTCTTCAGGTTGTATATGATAGAGCTGGGAATTATTTCCGAGTAGAAAACCCTGCTGCGAGTGGTGTTGGACGCTACCTTGATCAATTTGGTAAATCCATTCCAAGTAATGTCCCATCTGTTGGCCCTGGCCGTACTACTATGACTGGCGTACCTAGAGATGTACGGAAAGCTTTGACTCATTTCTCAAACATTGACTAGGTAGGAGAATATACATGAACTCTGAGAATCTAGGCGTATGGGCATGTTTTTTTTCTGATGACGCATTTGAACGATTAGACTTGGTCAAACGACGAGCAGGAAGAATTGACAAGCAGATTTTGTTTTGGGCACCCCCAATTCCAGAGATCACCTTGGCAGATGGCCTCTGGAGTGAACTCAACGATGAATTCGATACGTTGTTTGACCGCGCAGAAGAAGAGGACCTGGAACCGGAGCTTGCAGTTAGGATCTCCCATCGACTGAAAGAATTGGCACTAGAACGTTATGACGACATAACAATACAAATATTAGTCGGAGAGAGGAATGGCAAGCCTGTAATTGCTAGAGAGAAAGGTTTGAAAATTCGTGAAGCTTTACAAGAATTAGCGACATTTTTGGACGAGATGGCTGCAATGGGTAAGACAACAGTTGTTTCTTTGTAGTTGTTTGTTTTCGGGTTGCCTGTTCACTGGGATCTTGGTGGTAAGGGAGCTATTAGGAGTGCAATGATTTTCTTCACATTAGACGGAGCAATGATCGTGGGGCTCAGTGTTGTTGATTCTGAAGAAGTCAAAATACATCAATATCTATCTGTTAGCAGCCGAATTCATATCGTATGAGCTTGCCAAATTGGCGTCATAAGAAATCAGCAAAAATTCCACGATGACATCGTAAAACACGGCTCATTTTGGTCGAATATGTGCTATTTATACGACCGAAGGGTGGTATTTAACATTTACCGAAAAATCACAGGTGACCGATCCGCTTTTTTCCTGGCTTTACTGTGTTTTCGAAAGCTTCAACTCTCTCAGCTGATCATCGGAGACCATCCCCGGGGCGCCTGACATGAGGCATTGTCCGCTGGTGGTTTTTGGGAAGGGGATCACTTCTCGGATCGAGTCGCTTTTGGTCAGCAACATGATCAGCCTATCCAAACCTAAGGCGATGCCTCCGTGGGGTGGGGTACCGTATTGGAGGGCCTTGAGGAGAAAACCGAATTTCTCTTGGGCTTCTTGATCGGTGATGCCGAGTGCTTTGAAACACTTTGCCTGGATGCCGGCATCGTGAATCCGGATGGAGCCTCCGCCTACTTCGACTCCGTTTAACACCAGATCATACGCCTTGGCGCGGCAGGCAAGCGGTTGTGTCTCCAGCTTGGCCAGATCGTCTTCATGCGGAGATGTAAACGGATGATGACAAGCGGTAAGCTCTCCGGTCTCTTCGCTGATTTCAAACAGGGGAAAATCCACCACCCATAATAGATTCCATCGGTCCTGAGGTATCCACGTAAGCTTTTGGGCCAAATGCGTACGCAGTCCTCCCAGGATGGTGTTGACCCGGGCGGCGTCTCCGATTTGCAGCAGCAAAAGCGCTCCGTTGCGGGCTCCGGCTTTTTGGTTGATCGCTTCCCTAAGAGGATCGGATACGCTTTTCGCAAGCGGCGTTTGACTCCACCCGCCTTCCGACGATATCTTGATCCTCGCAAGTCCCTGGCCTCCCATTTCTTTGACCTTCGCCTCCAGCTTATCGGCCTCACTGCGGCTCAGAACATCCGGCGGCAACACCAGGCCTTTGACAACACCTCCGGCTTGGATGGCTTTTTCCACCACCGCCAATCCGCCACCCTGATGCTTGAGGGCGATATCCGTAAAATCGATAAGCTCATATCCATACCGGGTATCCGGTTTATCGCTTCCGAAACGATCCATGGCTTGCTGGTAAGTCATACGAGGAAACGGTTTTTCTACTTTCACGCCCAAGGCCCGATCAAAAACCCGCTCCATCAAACCCTCGATGACGGCGTAGATGTCTCTGGGGGTCACAAAGCTCATTTCGGCGTCGATCTGCGTAAACTCGGGTTGTCGATCGCCTCGGAGGTCTTCGTCCCGGAAGCAGCGAACGATTTGAAAATACTTCTCCATGCCCGCGACCATGAAGAGCTGCTTATAAATCTGGGGAGACTCGGCCAAGGCGTAAAAATGCCCTGGGTTGAGGCGGCTGGGCACCAAGAAATTTCTTGCTCCTCCCGGAGTGTTTTTGATCATCATAGGAGTCTCAAGCTCCAAAAAACCCTCCGAGGACAGATAGTTGCGTACCAGTTGCATGACCTCATGGCGGCTCTTCATCCTGGCTTGCATTTCGGGACGCCTTAGATCCAGATATCGATGGGTAAGCTTGATCTCTTCTTTCACATTGAGGCCGTCTTCGATCGCAAAAGGAGGCGTAAGTGCAGGATTAAATATCTCGATCTCGTCGGCCAAAACCTCGATCTCGCCGGTTTTCATCTGCCGGTTTGCGTTGTCGCCCCGCGAGCGCACTTTTCCCCGTATCCCCACCACCCACTCGGGCCGAATCCTCTCGGCAACCCCGAATGCTTGTTCGGCGTGCTGCGGATCGACGACGATCTGGGTCACGCCTTCTCGATCTCGAAGGTCGATGAACACACAACCTCCAAGATCCCTGCGACCGGCCACCCACCCGTAGAGTACGACGGTTTTATCGACATCTTCGGGCCTGAGAGCCCCACAATCGTGTGTTTTTGGATTTTGCTCCAACCAAGCTGTCAAGATTCAGCCTCCTTCATCGCTGCCTGCAGACTTTCAAGCCCCAGATCAAGAAAATGCGAGCATTTCCAGCTCGTCCAATATGTACAAAACTCGGTACACCTCTTTTTCGAAATCGTCTCGGCCGGCTCCGGCCCGCATCAACAACTCTCGAACGCTGCGCTCTCCATCAACGCAGTCCACCACCCGTTGCTCGCGAGCCGACAAGTTGAGATTCGCAAGCGATAAGTATCGATTTTCGATTCGCTTGACCGCCTTGTCGATCGTGGATCGGTAGCGGTTTTTCAAGACATCGTCAGCTGCATATTTTCTGATCCCCTCTACAATGAGTGCGTAGCTACCTACCTTGAGAGGCATAACCTCTCCCTCGTAAAGCTGGCCGGTAAAAAAACTATATTCGCCCGCAGTCCAACTGAACACTTCCAGGATCTTTTCGCGTACCTGCTCCTGAAGACTTTCAAACAATCGGTGAGGCTCCAAGATACGCAATCCTACTAATGTATCACCCAAGCGACCCGAAAATCCCTGCATGGCTTTTACCGCCTGATCCCGCTGTTGAGAGGTGATCACATTGTGAGAGATCAAGTACTCACCCAAGCGCTCGGTCGGCAGGTTGGAATCGACAAATTCCGGCATGCCTTGCCGTATGAAGATATCTTTTCTTACTCCGGGACGTTTGAGCAACAACCTTCCATTTTCTTTCGCAATGGCCAACCGGTAAAACAATTTGGCAAAACTGACTTCGGCGATTTTGCCATAATAGGTGGGTTCGGTGTCTTGGTGCTTTTTAAGCCCGCGATCCAGACCGGGGGCAAACGCCGCCAACTCGGGCAACTCACCTACGTGACGCCAATTACCGCCTTCCCGCAATACTTCATGTTCCTTGTTGATCTCTCCGCCTAAAATCATTTCTCCCAATACTTTGATATCTATGGGACCGATGGTTCGAAGTCCCGGTCCCCGCAACCAATAATTGGGCGCCTTGCGAACCGTGGCGTCGACCTTCACCGAGTCGGTTGATGCGGATTCTTTCGCGTTGCGGCGCGGGAACAAGCCCTTGAGATACTCTTCCAACTGCGACGCGGAAACCTTGATCCCACGATCAAAAAGAAAATCATCCAATTCTTCTTTAAATAGGCCGGCGGTTTGAAACCGATCCTCGGGTTTGCGTTGCATGGCCCGGCCCAATATCTGAATCAAGGATTCATCCAAGTCGGGAAGATATTTTTTGATGTCCGGAATGAGGGCGTCTCGGATTTTAAGCAATGTATCCAGCTCGGTTCCACCAGGAAACATTCTACGGTTGGTCAACATTTCCCACAGGGTGATGCCGGCCGTAAAAACATCCGATCGGTGGTCCAAAGGCTGCCCCAATACTTGCTCCGGTGACAGATAGCCCATTTTCCCCTTGAGCCCGCCCGCTATGGTTTTGGTGCCTCTATCGGAGGCCATGGCGATACCGAAATCGGCCACTTTGACCTCACCCTGAAACGACAACAAGATGTTGGCGGGATTAAAATCCCGATGGACGATACCCAGCGCATCGCCATCCGGTCCCATAGCCCGGTGGGCATAATCCAATCCTTTGAGCGCCTCGGACATGATAAAACAAACCAACTCCAACGGAATCCGGCTTTTTGATTTTCGTAGTCTCGACAACAGCTGGACCAGATCGACACCGTTGATGTACTCCATGGCGATAAAATATTGGCCTTCCAGCTTGCCTAAATCGTATATCTGCACAATGTTGGCATGCTGAAGTCTCGCGCTGATCTTGGCCTCGTCGATCAGCATGCAAACAAACTCGTCATCATCACATATCGAAGGCAGTATTTTTTTTTATCACAATGGTTTTTTCAAACCCACTGACCCCATATGATTTGGCTTTGAAAATTTCCGCCATACCCCCACGGGCAATGAACTCGATCAGCAGATACTTCCCAAATCTGATTGGAAGCTCAATGTCTTTGGCGGAGGTCATATTCAGTCTCCCTCGTCCCCGACAGATTTCATGCCAAAAGCCCCACCAATTCTTGACAAGATGCAAAGTTCATCTGCGATAAAAACCTCTCCAATCCCTCCAATACATCTAAGGAAGCCCTAGGATTGCGAAATGTAGCGCTGCCCACCTCAACGGCCCAAGCTCCCGCCCGGATATGCTCCACGGCATCGGGCCACTCGACGATTCCACCGCAACCTACAATAGGAATCGAAACTTTTCGGCTAACTTCAAAAACAGCCCGCACCGCAATCGGCCGAATGGCCGGTCCTGATAATCCTCCTATCAGATTACCCAGAAGAGGTCTCCCACTGATGGGATCGATAGCCATACCCCGCAATGTGTTGATCAGCACAAGCCCATCAACCCCCGTCTCGGCCACTTCGGAGGCAATGGCAACCAGATCGGTGACATTGGGCGATAGTTTCACCAGGACCGGTTTTTGGGTATGGCTGCGCACCGCCGATGCGACCCGAGCGGCTGTCACCGGATCGGATCCAAAGGCAATTCCGCCCGATTTTACATTGGGACATGAGATGTTGACCTCCAACGCATCTACACCGTCCAAGTCGTCCAATCGCTCCGCCAATTCTGCGTATTCCTCGATTGTCTTTCCATAAATATTGACAATGATCTTGGTGCGCTGTTTCCGAAGCCAGGGCAGTTTGTCGCGCACGAATCCATCCAGGCCGGGATTTTCGAGGCCGATTGCATTGAGCATTCCCGCGGGTGTTTCCACGGTCCTCGGCGGAGGATTTCCCGGGCTCGGATCTATTGAAATTCCCTTGACCACAATCGCCCCAAGCTTGTTCAAATCCATATAAGACTCATACTCGCGCCCATATCCAAACGTACCCGATGCCGCCATCACAGGGTTGTCGAGCTTCAGTCCTCCGATTGACACCCTAAGATCCGGTTTCATCATCTATCAAAAACCTCCTCGGCGTCAAAAACCGGACCATCACAACAAACCCGTCCCAGTTTGTTACCAGCCAAAACGTGCGAGCACCCCAAACACGCCCCCACCCCACAGGCCATCCTGGACTCCAACGATACTTCCAATGACAAACCGAGCCGGCGTCTTATGCGATCAACCTCTTCGAGCATCGCCATGGGCCCACAGGCTGCCAGGTACACATCCCCGGCATTTGAAAGGGTGATTTTGTCGAGATGTTCCGATAACAACTCCGATGCATTGCCTTTGAATCCACAGGTGCCGTCATCCGTGGCAAATACAACTTCGACACCCATTTCCGTCAAGGCGGTCACGGGTACCAACATCCTCGATGACTTGGCGCCATACAACAGGGTCACACGTTTACCTTGAGCAATCAAGGATTCCGCCAGATGAAACATGGGCGCCACCCCCAAGCCGCCCGCTATCAGCACCGCTCGTTCGGCCTGCTCACCGGGCTGGAAACCTCGACCGAGTGGTCCCATCAACCAACTATCCCATCCCACCCCGCGTTGTAAAAAAAATCCGGTTGCCCGGCCCACGATCCCGACCAACAGATCGATGGTATGCTCATCCGGACGCCGGCAAATCGAAAACGGCCGATTCAGAAACGGCTCGTAAAATCTTTCCAGTACCGGTCCAACCATAACAAATTGACCCGGATTGACCGTCCAGCGATGTTCCAAAGTGTGAAATCTGAGCAATAAGGTCGAGTCAGCCACAAGCTTGCACTCGACAACCCGTGCCAGGATGCGGTTTGCTTCCACGTTATCTTCCCGATGCTTTCAATCGAAAAAAAGGTTGTCGTCCAGAAGGCTCAATTTTACGATTCATAATCAACGCGGTCTCATCTCCATGCCGATAGTAGTTTGGACGCTTTCCGACGATCTCAAAACCCATCGAAAAATAAAATGCCTGCGCGATTTTATTCGATTCCCGCACTTCCAAGCTCGCCGTTCCACCGCCTTTTGTCCCAAACAATTCTATGACGTGTGATAAAAGATTTCGGGCCAACCCTTGCCTGCGGTGATGTTTGTCGACTGCCAAACTCAACACATGCATTTCCTCGCTCAACATCCAACAAACCACAAAACCCTCCAGGTCCTGCATGGCGCTGGTCCAATCCGTAGTTCCAATCACACGAAATACCGACCATTTGTGCTCCAACTCGGCTGCAAAGGCAGAAACCGGCCAAGGATCGAGAAAACTGTCTCTCTCAATCGCCATGACTCGATCCATATATTTTGCTTGCATGGCGACAATAGCTCTTTTCATGCCCTAAGAACCCAATTCGTTTCCGTCTCTAAACCCCGTTTTTTGAAACTTCGATAACTTTACCCCGTAGCATGTATTCAACATGATTCCCGGTGTCCATAGCAAAACGAAAATTCGCGACGGACATGACCAAGTTTTTTTCAGCAACCTCTATCTTCACATCATCAAGTCCATAATTATTTGTATATCATAGATTTTTATTCTTTTCTCCATAGAAAAACGCAAAGATTGCGACGGAGATTAACCGCTTCGTTTCTCCATGTCTACCAATAACTTCACCTGGCTGCGTCTTCGCAGCTCTTCAATCCACCGGGATAATACCTCGCGGCCTTTGCGGGTCAACAGCTTGAGCCGAATCGGTTGTTTCATCAACTCGAATGAAACACCCCCTAGTTCATTGCGGTTTTTCTCGTAGTATCTTCTTATTTCTTCTTCACTGACACCGGGCATCATTTGCAGCTTTCTTTGCTTGAGCCGCTCAACCCGCCGGTGTCGCGTCAGAGACTCCAAAACAGTTTTTGAGGTCAGGTGATATTGTTCCAAAAAATCGTTGTATGCCGATTCGTCTTTGAAACGCCGCTTGAACTCTTCGAACATGTCGCTGCGGTTTTGATCCTCCTCGAGCGGCATTCCCAAACGATTGGCCTCATTGAGCAACAACCTCTGGTTGACGAGCATATCCAATACTTCACTTAAAAATTTCGGGGTCATCTTCAATCCCAATCCCTGTACTCCACGGCGTTCGATCAAAATCAAAACACCTTCTTGATATACATCGCTTCGGGTAATGACCTCTCGGTTCACTACGGCCACGACTTCGTCAACCAAAAACAATTGCTCACCGCCACCCAACACGCCCACCGCCATCCAATAGAAGGCTACCAAAAACAAAACAACGATCCTTTCGGCCGGTTTCTACATTGATACGACCATCGATCCGAACAATGCATATCTCCATTGTATCGTAAACGATTTTACTAACAAGGAGATCCGGACGCAATTTGTTTTTCTATCCAATCCAGCAAATCATCTCGTCCCTGCCGTGTTCTGCTCGAAAAGACGATTCCCGGCGAAGGCGTCATGAATGCATCGTCGAGATCAGAAGCACGCTCGACTCTTTGTCTGGATTTGATTTTGTCGGCTTTCGTCCACACCGCCTGCCAGGTTGCCTGCGGGTTTGTCCGTATCAGCTCCACCAGGGATCTGTCCAACATGTCGGGATTACGTCGAATATCAAACAATGCAACGATTGCTCGTAGTTTTTGACTTTTCTGTATGTATCCGCCGACCATGTTCTCCCAAGTCGCTTTCTGGACTTTGGAGACCGAAGCAAAGCCGTATCCCGGAAGATCGACAAGCATAAACCTCTGTTCTACTTCGTAAAAATGGATTTCCCGGGTTCTACCCGGCTTTTGCGAAACTCGAGCCAATCCTCGCATCCCAACCAATGTGTTGATCATCGTCGATTTTCCGGAGTTGGAGCGGCCTACAAACGCCACTTGGGGGAGTTCCGAGGCAGGGTACGCCTGCGGCCCGGGGGCCGAGGCCAAAAACCTGGCAGCATATGTTTTCATGGAAACCTGATTCTCAAGGAGCCGTCTTGTCGGTTCTTGATGTCGGCAGCGACTCCCGACCGTGCAAGATAAGCTTCCACATCTGCTCCTTTTTGTACGGTCTTATATTTGGAGCAGTATCGGTATGACAGCGC
>JBFFBT010000238.1:0-9455 GCA_041560255.1 Myxococcota bacterium
AAATCCATTGAGAAACTCATGATACGGGTAAGAACTTACCTAAATGCTCTGGGAATAAAATCTGATTCTTTTCAAAAAATCATACAAATCAAAAAGGTTGCATGAAAATAATGTGTACGAGAATTACTGATTCTTATTTAGTGAATATCCGTCCTCTCCTCCAACGCCGCCGTAGGTCTTATCCCACAATAGATTCCCGGTAGAATCGGTTTTGACTAAGTATACATCGTTATTTCTACAACCCGCAATTACATAATCACCATCGGGAGTTTGTTGAACCGAAAATCCCGCATCATCATTACTCCCACCAATTGTTACATACCATTCTATCTGTGGCGGTTCAGCTCCACTTACTTTTTTTGGATTGTACAAACTGATCACCATCAATGCTATGAAAAACCAATTATATGGTTTCATAAATATCCTCCTTCCTCCTATGTACTCTTTTTTAAAAGTAGATACTCATAATCAATAAAGCTGTTGTACATACGACTGCTATTCAAATCAAAAGTGTTTAAATTGAAAAATCCATCACTTGCCCCCATCGTCCGTACTTTTTTATGTATTCTGATTTTACTGGCACATTTTCAATTGTCTAGTTAAATTATTAAGAACGAAAATTTTGATTTCAATCACTATTATTAAGATCGCAAATATTGTTTTCTTTGCCTACTCCCATCGAACACCATAAAAACACCAAGCGTAATAGACCAAGAAAATGTAATTCAGGAGTTGATGCGACCTTATGTCTTGGCAGGCAGAAACGATCGATACAACCACCCCAATCCGGCTTTCAAAAGACCGAATACAGGCACTTTGGTAGACAGATAGGCCCGTCGAAGCCGCTCGGCTTCATCATCCAAATAGGATTTTCCGAGCACTAATCCTTGGATCATGGCGCCCGACAACAACGCGAGCATGATGCCATGAAAATTGAGGTTATAGATGATTTGGGGATGTTTGGGATCCTGTAAAATCCTAGGAACCGCTGATTTGTCCAACTGGATGGTGCCCGCCCAACTCCTTGCATACTCGACCTTGGACAACCAGGGCAAGCTTTTGGCCAAGACGGCCTGCAGCTTTTTTACCATCTTCTGATTCATTTTTTCTTCCGGCTCGATGATCTTGCCGAACCGACCCAAACCCCCAAAGAGCAGACGGCCCTGGTGGATACGTCGGTAACTACCGGACGGGATCTCGCTGATACAACAGCCTGCGCCTCCGAGCCTATCGACGACCCGATCATCCAACCGGGTGCTTGCAAGCATATAGGTGGCTGCCAGCATCGACCTGGGTGGATGGATGCAGGCAAGCTCTCGGGTCCAGGCGCCGGTGCAAACGACGACTTTTTTGGCCACCACTTTGGTGCGGTTTTCGGTATGGATTTCTACCCGCTCCTCGCCTGCCGGCACGATGTGTAACACTCGGGTATTTTCATATCCACGTATACCCCGGGAGGCAAGGGTCTGGTAGATAGATTGGGACAATCCCATGGGGTTTAGAGCATATCCATCAAATTGGATCGCACCTCGGCTCCGGGCACCGTATTTTTCTTCCATCTGTTGTCTTTGTACCAATTTTGTCATCAATCCCGCCGATCGACTCCTTGCATGGGCCTGGCGCAGGGCTTGAAAAGCCACTCGATTGGATGCATTGAAAAATATTTGTTTTTTCTCCACTTCGGCAATTTCGGCGCCCGCCACGAATTGATCCATCAAGCCCTCGATACGCCGGTGGAGACAAGCCAAAGCCCATTCGGTTTCATCGCGGGGCAAAGCGCCTTCGATGAGCCATGCGGGTATCAAAAGAGGCGCCTCGACAATTCCCGCGTTGCGCCCGCTGGCGCCGAACCCAACATGCTTGCCCTCCAGCAACATCAAGTCCAGATCAGGCCTTGCCAGGCTCAAATGAATACAGGCTCCCAATCCCGCCAGGCCTCCTCCGATCACAACCACATCGGCAGATGCATTTTCAGGCAAAGCAGCCTGCATTTTGGGAGATTGCCCGAACCAATATGATACGACATGTTCCATGAGAATTATATCCTTTCAAGGTTTTCCTGCCTGCAAGGTACGCAGCAGCAACTGCGCACAATGACGCGCATCCACACTGCGCTCGACGTCCATGCCGATGGATAAAAACGTGGCATTTTGTTCGGCGAGACACATCAATCCATAGGCGACCTGCCGACTATGCGCCAAAGGAGCATGTGGGAAAGCCGTTTTTATTTCGTCGAGACATACTTGCTCAAACGTCGCATACATCTGTCTCAGAAAAATGCGTGCGGATTCATTTCGGTAGGATGCTGCGACCAAAGCATTGATCACGGCATCATCTTTAGGCCTTTGGTTGAATCCCCCGCCAAACAAAAAATCCATCAATATTTCGAGCCTTCGTCGCTCAGGCAATTTTTTCGCCAATTCGATAAAATCATTTTGATACTCCTCGGTAAGATATTTTATGGCCGAGGCCAGCAACGCTTCCCGATTTCCAAAATAGTGCCGGATCATGGTTCGTTTCACACCGGCGCGCTTTGCGATCTTTTCCAAGGTCGTGGCTTCATAACCGATGGAGTTTACACACTGAGAAAATGCTTTGATGATTTGTTTCTTTCGAACTGATGCGAGACTCGGCCTACCCATTTTGGTACCTTAATAAATTTTCATTTTGAAAATTTATATCCGATTCCAAAATCCGTCAAGAACAATAATCGCTTCTGCATCACACCGTCAGGGTTGAAACTCGAAAGCTCCCAGATCGGGGCAGTTACCTTGCCCGCACGAGCTTCTGGGTTTTCCGTTGATATCGATATGGAGGGAGGGCAGGTCCTTTCCACGATTGACGGCTTCGGAATCAGGTTTGAGCTCGTAGTTGAAAATCTGGTAGGAATCCAGGGCCTTGACAAAGGAAGTACCATCACCAAGGGCCGTTATCGTGGTGGCCGTGTTGGCGACAATCAAGTATTGGACTCTATGACCACCAAATATCTCATGCGAAACATCCGGGATCAGAAACCACCCCCGCAATCCATTTGCGGGCCAGTTTTGGGTATGATCTTCGAACCGGGTCAAGGCTGGTCCCGATAGCACCGCGTCCTTGCTCCAGAAACCTGAGTCTACCACTCCCAAAAAACCCGGGGGTGCATCGAGGTTGTTTTGATCTCGGTACACGCAACCACTGCATGACGACTCGCCTCCTTCGATCAGGCTATGCTCCAAATCCAACCATGGAGCGCCGTCGTGATCGATCTGTGCCGGTCCATTGCATCCCGATAAACACCGGTTTGCCCAAAAAATATTGTTTTGCAACCGGATTGTTCCGCCATAGGCGCTGCTATGCATACCGGCCGCATGAGAGAATGCAGAATTGAAGGCTACCGTACAATGGCGCATCGACACGGCCGTATCCGAATTAACCACCGCAACCGCGCCGCCCGTACGCACATCATCGTTGGACAAAATTGGTACTGCTCCGTTGGCAACAAAAAGGCTATTGTCGATGTTCGCTTCGGCATACAGGCTCATGACGCCCGCTCCATGCCGGTTGGAGAAGTTGTTGACAAAAATACTGTTTCGAATGAAGCCTGACGCTTCCTGTATGACCGGATAGATTTGTCTGGCAACCAATACGGCTGCTCCCAGATTATAGGCCAGATTGTGGGTAAATACGCAATACGATATGCTCAGTTCCTCGGCGCCCACACTGTAGATGCCTGCTCCGCTGGATGCAGCATCATTAGCTTGGACGCTATCCGCAAGACCGTTTTGTACCACAAAGCCTTCCATCACAGCATGACTACGACCCGTCACCACATGGTGGACACGTTCGTATGGCGCACCCTCTTTGGCGCCATCGAGTATGGTGAGGTTGGTAAAAAAGCGTTCCCAGTTGAGTTTCCCCCGATCGATCTCCCCGCCATTAAATCCACCCAGCAGCCGGACATGCTCACGAAGCTCCACGGTATCCGATCTATCAGATTGGTAGACATGGTACACACCCGCGGCCACCCAAACGTCACACGTTCGATCGGCACCAGCCCGCGCAGCCGCGGCGTCCAAACCCTCCTGAAGCGTATTGAACGATGCGCTCCAACTTGCCCCGTCTTTGGGATTTGGATTGGACTTGTTTACATAGACAACACAGCTGCATTCGGCGGTTCCATCGCTGTCATCACAGCCCTCAAAAAGTCCGCAATCCAGCTCATGGCTGTTTTGTGCAGTTCGGCAATCCGAAAGACAGATGCCGTCCAGATCGTTATCCTGAAACCCCAGATCGCATTCGTTGCACAAATCACCCCGGTAACCAGGATTGCAGATACATACCGCTTTTCCGGTCCCATCATCACAACGCGCATGTATTCCGCAGGCAATCGTCTCGTGATCGCACGCAGGCAAGCAGTTTCCGTCATGGTCGTTGTCTTGAAATCCCGTCAGGCAGTAAAACTCAAATCCCAGCTGATCGCATCCACAGGCGACAACTCCCAAGAGTAAAAGAAATCCCCGGGTCCACATATCCGATCCCAATCGCTATGAATCTCCATCCCTTTCGATTATAAGCCAGAAACAACCGTGCGAACAGATCAAAAAGTGACGTAACCGTTCACCCTGAGGTAGCGATGACTCTTGAGATTTCGAGAACTTGTCTGAGCAGGGTTGGGTAAAACCATAAAGTTATTGCATTAATCCTCGGACATAACCCATTCTGCGTACCACCAACATCGTCAGTATGAGCACAAATACACCAAACACCAAGTTCCCCCATGGGCTTACGGCTTTTATCCAACTTACCAGAGCCTGCATCGCCATCTGGACATACATGGTCAATGATGTATCCCGAACGATGCTCAAAGCGTAGGCCGCCAATGAAATCAGAGGCATCACAATCGACACGATTCGAATCCAAGGCTTTTTGCCGATCGGTTTCAAGTCGACCTCGGCTTTTTTCTCAAATCGAGCGAGCAAGCGTTGTTTCCACATTCCATCACTCGGACCGGTTTTCTCGACATACAAATCCCGGTTCGTCAAATGTTGCCCCAAGGCACGTTTTTCACTCATGATCCTGCTCCAAAATTTTCTCGAGCCGTTTCAGAGCCCGATGCACTTTAACCTTGACCGTGGCCAAAGGCATGGAAAAACGATCAGAAATTTCCTTGTATTTATGCTCTTCGGCAAAACGCAGCGCAAGCATCTCTCTGTCGAGCGGGTCCAGTTTGTCAAGTGCACGCCGTACCCGGTAGGCAGTTTCCTGACGCATTAACAATGTTTCTGCGTTCTGCGCACTTTCCGGGGCGAGCTCGAAATCACCCCGGGCTTGAAAACGATCCTCATATTTGCCCTTGGCACCTAGGCTGCGTAGCGCTTCACGCATACCGATACGATACAACCAAGTGGAAAGCTTACAATCACCCCGAAAAGTGCATAAACCCTGAAAAGCCCTTTCAAAAACCCGATACAGCACGTCTTGCTCATCAGCTACCCGCATGCGGCGAAGCGTAGCCAACACAAATCCCTCCCAATCCTCTACAAACCTTGCCGCCCTCGTGTGATCCAAAGGAAGGTAACGTCGTACATCCTCTCTGGAGTCCGTATCGTCACCAACGTGGCGTATCTGGACCGGTTGTGATCCTCGCATGAGTCCCCGTAGTTTTAAACCCGGTTCTATACCTCTTTTCAAACTGTAAACCGTTGCATTTCTATGATTTTATTTTTGGTCTCCATAACCCGACGCAAATCGGCAATGAAGACTCATCAATGTATTGGAACCTCGAACCGGTAAAAAGGTTACAAATTTTTTCGTTCGGCTGAAACCTTTTTTCCAAACCCCGGGTCCAAGGAATTGAAAAATGCTTATCCAACTGGATGAGACCAGCATACCAAAGGAGAATATCATGGAAGACGTGCTCGCAATACTCATTCCGATTATCGCTATGTTTATTCCGATCGTGGCCATCATCATGAGCTATTACGAGAAAAAAGCCAAAATGAAGGTACTGGAAAGAGCGATCGAAAAAGGAGTCGAGATCAACAACCTCGACCTGGGAGATTATTCTCACCCCAAATTCCCCTACCGCAGCGGAATGATAGCTCTTTCATGCGGGATCGGCATCATCATTTTTGGGATATTTTTCGGCATGATAGGTGGAGAAAACTCAATCCCCGAAATAGGCTCATCCATCACCATGTACGTATTGATCGGAAGTGGCGCGATTGTCGCATTGATCGGCGCGGCTTTGATTGCCAACGACCGGATGAACATTTCACGGTACGAATCGAATCATCCCAAAAATCAAAAAATCCAGTAATTCGTCAACTCAAAGAATCGACAATGCCGCCCAATTTTGCGTAATCGTCACACACACCATCCGCCCGGCTCGATGTCGATCCCCTGTCTTTGACTACGGTTGAAAGAACTGCTTTGCATCCAGCACCTTGCGCACCGGCAACGTCGTTGTGCTCACGATCGCCGACATGCACCATCTGGGCTGTGTCCACCCCCAGCAAGTCCGCAGTGACTTGAAACAATTGGGAGTGGGGTTTGGATCGGCCCACTTCGTTTGAAAAAACATATGCCTCAAACAAATCGAACAAGTCCATCTGGATTAAAATCCGCCGTACAACCCGTCCGGGTGAAAATCCCGTATCCGAGATAACCGCCAATCGGTAACTCTTCCTAAGCTCCATCAATGCAGCTCGGATGCCCGGGGCCAAATCCGGTATGATATCCATCTCCATCTCTTCGTGTCGTAGGACCAACCCATCCAACTCATCCCGGGGAAGGTCACATCCAAGCCCTGCGAGCAGGACTTTCAACCGAGTGTCTACGCTCCAAGTCACCTGCTGCTCGGACCACACCACCGAAAAAGCCGCATCCGCCGTATCATATGCAATGTCAATTCGGTTCGGATCACAAGTCATTCCAAACGACTCCAAGCTGTCTCGAACCAACTTTCTACGTTGCTGTTTTTTTGGCAATAATCCAAGATTTTTTCTTTTCACTTCGTCCGAGCCGTCCACCAAAACGGTATCCCATAGGTCGAAGCTGACTACTTTGATTCTATCCCTTTGCATGACAGACCTCTCATGAATGAAGCCCTCCCGTGGGACCCGACGCGTCAAGACCCATACGGCAGCCGGCTTTATCCGCCTGCCCAAGACCGCACAGATTCAAGTATGCACAAGGTTTTTCAAGGACCACCGCTGCATAGCTTGCGCTCGATCAACTCGGTTTCACCTTCAGAAAGTCGAATTCTCACCACCTCGGGGTGTTTTTGACAATCCGCCACCAATCCGATCACATGAACCCCGGGGCTCAACTCCAAGTTGTAAAGCGGTGTCGTCATGCCTGTGTCTTTATAATCAATCCATACCCGCGCCCAGGGTTTGGTCAAGATTTTGATGGAAGCACCTTTCTTCTCTGCTTGTTTTTCCGCCGATCCGGGTGGCTTCTCGACACCTCGACTGGACAGCAGACGAAATGCTTTCCGGTGGCGTTTGATATGCTCTCTCCAATTTTCGCGCTGGTTGTTTTTTTTCAACAGTATCTCAGCCGCTCGGTGTGAGCTTGCATGCACTCTGGGATCCAAGGGATTGACCCGAAAGGCCTCCCTGCAATGCAACCAGGCTCGAAAAGGTTCTGTTTTCTGCATCAGACCACATATATGCAGATGCGCCTCCATATCGTCAGGCTTCATGGCAAGTCCCCGTCGAAAAGCGCTCAGGGCCTCATCCGTCTTGCCGATTTCGGAAAACGCCAGACCCAACTTGTTCGAGATCATCCAAAACGCAGCATGATCGGATCCCGCCAGATCGGCCGCTTTCTGAAATTCGGCCACCGACGCTCTATGGCGTCCCCGTCCCCGCAGAAGCTCTCCCAAATACACATGATCCCTCAACGCTACCTCGGCGTCTCCATGCTTTTTGGATCGGCCCGCGTCATGCTTCGAGTTGCGCCGAATACGGGCGAGATCGGGATCACCTCTTAGCTTATTCAACCCTTTATCATCCATCCACCGAAGCCAAGTTTTGAAAAATTCATCTTTTGCAATACCATACACTTCTTGAATAGAATCAAAGGCGGTTTTTCCTCCGGCCAATCCATCCAACAATGCCTTCAATCCATCGAAATCCTTGAGGCTGTGCAAGAAATACGCCACCATGAACAGCTCGGCAAAAGCCAACGCGGCTTCCTGCTCACTGTCAAGCATGGCAATGGAGGTGGAAAACCGCTCGAACCGAATCCACGAATCATCCTCCAAGGCTTGCGCCAACAGGTTTTCATCCAACGGGTAAATGCTTTTCCGGTACAACGGCTCATCCGATCTCCAGCGACGTTCTTCATACCGGGCCAAGGCCTCATGCAACCAAACGGGAGTGCGATTTTGGGTCTTTTCCGAAATAATCAAATGAACCAGCTCATGACTTATCGTATCCAGCCACCCATATCCCTTGAGGGTCGCCCGGGGCGAGATAATCATCAAACGACCATACTTGCATACCGCAATAGTGCCACTCGTGCGGATCTGATCCACCGAAAGGCCCGTCAACTTCGACAAAGCGGACTCGTTCTCCAATATCTCTACCAATATGGGATGATCTGGCACAAACCCAAGATCCCATCCAACGACTTTCAGGGTACGGGCAATGGTATCTATCAAATACGGCAGCATAATTTCATCGATCCCGGCAGTGTATTGAATCACCACCTTGCCGTCATCGCTGGCCGCACGCCGCCAACTTCTCGAAAGATCGGCCGCGGCGGATACCAACGCATAGCGGCCGGCCCAGACTCCCCGGCTTTCCAATCGGCCCGAAGCTTGATCAAACAGGGACTTGGCTTGTATGTGTTCTCCCAGATGATGTTTCACCCAAGCCGCCATGCGCTGTACATCGGGCTGATCGGGTTGATCGAGCAAAAGAGATTCCATCCGGCTCTTGGCCTGGGCAATGCTCCAATGCTGCAAGAGTAGCTCGATCCGATCGAGTGGACCCTCTGTTCGAAGCGTAGGGTTTACAGCTTGTGCAAAACTGGATCTTGTATGCATTCCACTCAGGATAACCGTACTCAGTAAAAGCCCAAATGCTTGGTGAAAAAACTTTCGAGATGCCATCATTTTACCAACTCCTCGTAGTATTTCCTGACCTGGGGCGCGAACTTTTCCAAAACCGGATCCCGCATTCCCTCCAACAATGCTTTACGAAATGCATCCGGAGGTCGGTAATCCTCGGGACCGGGAATATCCACTTCATCCCGGCTCATTTCGGATTCATAACCACCCTGCATATTATTTTGCAATGCAAAACCCAAAGGCAACGGCATACCCACGGACCGTTGAGATCCCGATTTGAACACCTTTCTCAATGACTCGAGCTCATGCAACGCGAATGTCTGTTGGGGATATGCCGATTGGGGTTGATGGCGGCGCAACATATTGGATGCTTGTTGCAGGTAGTCTTTCA
>JBFFBT010000239.1:0-9420 GCA_041560255.1 Myxococcota bacterium
GGACACAAAAAGATCAACATTGACAAATGGTTTTGTAGGGGCAGGGCTTGCCCCTGCCCTTTAGGGCAACCGCAAGGGTTGCCCCTACATAAAACCGAGAAATTTTTATTATGTGTCCGACAATCACCGCCTTTGATTTAGAGTTGGCACTTGGTCTCGCCACCTACATTCACGCAGGAAAACCCGGTCTGACAGGCATAACCGTTGCAGCAATCGACGGTGTAACCCGCATTGAAGCAACCACCGGAGCAAAGCCCGCACTCGTTGCCGATGAAGCAGCAAAAATCACCGCAATCATTGGCGCATCCCTGATCGATGGTATTAAATATGGGTTGACCACAGATCGTACCGCTCACCGAGGCTCCAATCGAAGTGTGGTACCAGGCATTGGCGGTAATCGAGATATTTCCCCGGCAGACATCTCTTCCGTTGACCGAAATGGTGGGCATCCCGGTCAGAGTCGCCTTGGCGCTGGCACTCACCGAGCCACCGCAATCCATTTGGGCGCTGGAGGTAAGTGTCATGGTGATAGTGCCATTGATGAGTACGCTTGCGCCCTCTTCGCTTATCATTTTGCAGTTGTTGTAAATGACGCTTCCCATTCCGTTCACCGCCATACTGTCTTTGCTGCAAGGTGGATCGTTGGCGCAACAACCCGTGGGCCAATCACAATTGAGATTGATGGTAAAATAAACATTGCCTCCGGCCGGACAATTGTAGGGCGGAGTCAATTGGTCCGGCGTACATGATCCCCAGGTGTCGTTCGAGTTGAAGGGATTTGTTGAAAACATTGTATTCGGGATCAAATGTGAGGCGCTGCTGGTTACATTGCCTCCGGCCGAGCTTAACGCCACGTACGAAAACGCCTCCGCGATGACTTGCTTTTGATCCGAAGTCAACAGATTGGTATCATCTCCGCCTCCGCAGCCCATCCAAAACATCGCCAGTAACAACATGGATCCATTGCCCCGTATCAGGCTCTTTTTCATATACGTCTCTCCTATAAAAGTTGATTCGCTTGACCTCTATACCAGGACCCGGTTTGGATACCGGTACTGGAATCGGTTTTTTTGGTTTCATCATTTTTTCCAGAACATCCCCCCGGACCGACGAATTGCAATCCGGGGATCCATTCATGATCTCGGCACAAAAAATAAAATATTAAAAGACAAATTCGCCGTAATGATTTCAGTATACCTCAAAGTCCGAGTCAATATGCGAAAACCGTATGCAGCCTACACCAAGACATCGCCGGTTTTTTGGTTACATTTCAAAGTGGATCTTTGAGTTGATTATGTTGTATCCTTACGCTTTCAATTTCGAACATTGATGACGCCGGGATGGGGACGTCATGGCTCTGTTTTGGAGAACCGGTTCAGTTTCTGCCCGGGTCGGTCTTATCCGCGGTGTTTGTAATAACGGTTTTACCTTTCAAACCAAAGGAGTAAACCATGAAAAACAAAAAAAGCCGAAACGATGCAGCGTCTCAAATCCCTTATGGACCCAACCAAAAACCCTGGAGCGAGCAAGTACCGAAAGGCGCCGTGGTGACCGGACCGCTCGAAGATCCATGCAAAATCTACCCCAAAATACCGCCGCCCAATCTCACAGAGACTTTTCCTCCGCTCGAATATACCAAATTCGAGCTTTCACCCGAAGGATTGAGCCAGCGCGAGCGCATGGAGGCCATGGCGAAACTCGAGACCTTCGCAAAAACCCAACACATCAATTTCACTGGTTTTCAGGTCAACGAAGACCTGGATTTCAACCAGTTTTCCTGGTTGCTCGACATTCACACCAACAATGTAGGCGATCCATACTCCGACGGATATATGACGCTGAACACCAAACTCATCGAAAGATCCGTAATGGATTACTTCGCCGCGATCTGGAACGCCGAATGGCCCCATCACGACACCCAAGGTCCTGACGACCAATATGCAGATCGGCATTGGGGTTATGTACTGTCTATGGGATCCACCGAGGGCAACCTCTATGGGACATACAACGCCCGAAACTATCTCGACGGCGGCATGTTGCTGCATGACAGGGATGAGACCAACCAGACATATATTGCTTTGAAAAAAGGGAAAAAGGTGCCGGTATCTAAAACCGTCCTGGCTCGTCCGTTGGATCTCAAGGAAAACCCCAATAAGTACACCCCGGTAGCGTTTTTTTCCGAGGACGCGCATTACTCGGTGATCAAAGCCATGAACGTGATGCAGGTGAAAACGTTTTATGAAGTCGGGATCGAGACCAAGGAGCCGTGTCCCATCAACAACGGAATCTGGCCCAAAGAAGTTCCTTCCCACGACATCATCGAGCACGATATCACCTCCGGGACCATCCGGGTGGACGATTTGGAAAAACTGCTGGTGTTCTTTTTGGATCGGGACTATCCCCCGCTGATCGTGCTCAATGTGGGCAGCACCTGGAAAGGAGCCTACGACAACGTCGCCGAAGTCAACCAGATGCTCTTACGACTTGGCAAAAAATACGATTGGCTGTGGCAACGCGAAGTCGAATACAAAACCGAAAGCGGCAAAATCTTCAAGGATCTCCGCAGGGGATTTTGGTTGCATATAGACGGAGCTCTCGGAGCGCCCTATCTGCCGTTTTTGGAAATGGCCTACAATCAGGGCATCATCGAGCACAAGGCTCCCGATTTTGATTTTCGTAACGAAGCGGTCATGAGCATCTGTTGCTCCATGCACAAATGGATAGGCGGGCCCTGGCCCGGAGGGGTGTATATGACCAAATCCAAATACCAGCTCAATCCTCCGGCCACCGCCGGCTACATAGGCTCGGCCGACACCACCCTGGGTGGATCCAGAAATGCATTCTCTCCGGTTTTGCTGTGGTCGTACTTCGCCCAAAAAAGTTACCAGGAAAACATGGAAAAAGCACTTTCCACCCTGGAGACCGCAAAATACCTGCAAAGAAAGCTCAAAGATTTAGAGCAAAAGCTGCAACAAACCGATCCCGAAGTGGACCTGTGGATCCACCGCTCCAGGCTTTCTCTGGCGGTCTGCTTTCGAATGGTCAATCCGACCATCGCGTACAAATACACCGTGGATGCAGAGCGCCTGTGTGTACCCGTAAGTAAAACCGAGGTGGAAGAACGCACCTTCGCCCACATCTACGCCATGCAGTCTTTGAGCTCATTCGGTATCGTGGACGCCTTCATCCAAGAACTGACCGAAGTATGCGAAAAATCCGGCTGGAAAGCGGCCTTTCCCACCGATGCGGACAAAACCTACGACCACGAGCCCAACCCGGGCAAAAGAAAGCCCATCGTGTCGTACGAGAAATAACAACACCCCACCGTCCTTTTCGGTTTGATAATCAATTATTTCGACACTTTATTACAATGCCTGAGCATGCCTGAGATCAACAAACCTCAATAGTTACTCTCAACGCACACAATATTTTGAGGCTTAACCAAAACACCGGAAAAATTGAAAATATCTTATAGTTCGGGAGTGCATCTTATGAACTTGAGCATTTGGCATAAAGATTTCAAGCAATGCTCATCGATCACCGGCAGGCAGTACCAACACACCCAATCTCCGGGTGTTGTGGCTGTACGAACCGGTATTATTACACATTGTTCCGCCGCCTTCACCCCATTCGGCTTTCATCCAATAATATCCCGGCATGAGATAATCCAATCGAACCAGGTGAATGATATCATCCTCTGGATCTTCAGCCGGACCACCCAAAGGTTGGCTATGGGTCCAGTTGGGATCCATGCTCACACCATTGCCCTCCAACACGAGTCTTGCAGCCATCCAATGGGCCGGGGCACCACCCCAATTCATATTGAAATGAGTGAGTAATATTACAGGCTCGTTGGTATCCATGAGCGGAAGGGCCAGCTCCATCTGGGGTATTGTTGTGTACACACCCGGACTCGCAACTTTACATTCGTCCGTGCTTCCTTCGACATAGAAGGCTTTGACCCCCGAGGATTTTGGAATGGCCACCACACTCAACCTTCTGGTCCAACGTTCATCGTCTCCAACCAGGTTGCACATATTTCCCGCTCCATATCCCCATTGAGTTTGTACCGAATGAGAGCCCTTCGGTAATGAAACCATTTTAAAAAGATGTACATGGTCACTCTCGTTTTCGCCGCCATAGGGTTGTGAATGAGTATAGTTTTTAACTTCCGGCTCCCCATCCACGACAAAACGCGACGCCAACCAATTTCCACTGGCGCCGACGTAATTCATGTCAAACTGAATCAAAACTTCGCAATCCTCATCTAAATCGAAAGCAATATCCATACCGTCAATGTTCTCGAAATCATCACTATTGCTCCCCTGGCGACAGGTCGTATTGCTACCGGTCTTGTACCAGCTTTTCACTCCCATTTCTTTGGGTATAGCTACAACGGCAAGTCTTCTTGTCCATACATTGTACTTTGTGGCGACATTACGCATGGCCCCAAGACCCTCACCCCACTCGGCTGTTATCTGGTATGTACCCCGATCAAGCACATCCACTCGATGTAGATGCATATGATCATCCTCATTTGTAGATCCTTGTGGTCTGACATGGGTCCAGTTGGCATCAACGTCTTGATTGACTTTTAGACGGGTGGAAATCCAATCTCCATCTGCTCCATACAGATTGATATCGAAATCGGTGAGCACGACATGCTCACCGTCCAGCTCGAATTCCACCTGCATATCCGGTATAACCTCAAAATCACCGGCTCCCTTGGTTTCATCACTTAAACCAATTTTATACCAAGCCTTGACTTTTGTTGGATTTCGGCAGGCCAGCTCAAGCGAGCAGTCCGCATCATCACAATCGGTTTTTCCATCTAGATCGTTGTCTTGCTTGTCCTGACAGGCAACTGCGTTGTTTTCAACGCAAAACACATATCCCAAACAGTCTTCATCCTGGCAATCTATTTTTCCATCGAGATCATTGTCTTGACCATCCTGACATTGTGCCGGCCCGGCCTCGATGCAAAAGGCAAATCCTTGACAGTCTTCGTCCAGACAGTCTTTTTTCTGATCTCCGTCGTTATCATCTCCGTCCTGACAAGACACTGCGTCGGATTCGGTTTTGATTGGATCCGCATGATCTGGAAAACAACCTGTCAATAAAACCACAACCAACATCAGACTGAAATTAATCCGAACCAGGATATCTCGGCGTTCCATATCTATTTCCTCAAGATAAAATTAGATTTAAACTTTTTTCTAATATCCTGTTTTCTTCCGATCGGGCAAGTTTTTCTTCTATACTGCGATAATGGATTCATCCGCGAGTGACAGCTGCTGCAATCCATCGTCCCTCAGGGCGAAGGTATTTTCGATACCCACGGCTCCGTCTTCGAAGACGAATTTGGGCTCCAGCGCAAAGGTCATTCCGGGCTCGAGCTTGGAGGTCACCCGGTCTGCAAACACCGGTTGCTCGTCGAGCTCCAAGCCCACCCCGTGTCCGACGAACTTGACCTGATTTTCGCCCATCCCCATGAAATGCCCGGCAAGACCTCGTTCTTGAGCCAGTCTTTGGGCTTCGTGGTACAGAAGCCGACATTCGGTCCCGGGTCGGGCGATTTGTTTGAGCCTGGCCTGGATATCAAGCGCCAATCGATGGGCCCGTTCGAGATGTGCATCGACCTTGCCAAGGACAAACATACGGGCCACGTCGGCCGTATATCCGTTGACCACACAAGTGTAGTCGATGTAAACGATTTCGTTTTTTCGTATCGGCTTGGGCCCGGCTCCGTGGGGGTTGTTGGCGGGCCCCATGCCCATGCCTCCCACCGGCCCGTCGAAGTAACTTCCCACCGCGGCGCTGGCTCCTGAAGTAATGTTACCGAGATAAAAATCCTGGTTGAACGCCCTCATCCGGCTTCCACCTGCAAATCCCCTTTTTCGCATGGCGGCCTCGAACAGACTGGCAAGCTCGATCTCGGTCCGACCCTCTTTCAACATGCCGGGCGCTTCGGAAAATACCTGATCGATCACCTCACAAGCCTGTCTGAGTCGATCGATCTCATAGTCCGACTTGATCAGGCGAATCCGTCGAAAAATTTCAGATCCGTCGGCAAGCTCAGTTTTTATAAAAGCTCGTTGGTAAAGTTGAAATGTATTGACCGGGACGACATCCAGCTCGAGGGCCAGGCTTGCAGGAAGCCTACCCGTCTGTTCGATGACTTCAGGGATCTTCTTCAGACTTTTCAACTCGACAATCTGTGCCAAGCAAGACTCCTGCCTGGCTCTATGAAAGCTTTTCCTGACCATCAGGATCGGCTCGCCAAACTTAGGCACATAGAGGTGCCCGTTTTGGGAAGTACCGGAATAGTAGAAGAGATTGGTATGATGGATGATCAAGGCGCCATCCAGACCGGCTTGTTGCAAACCCGCTTGCAGGCGGGCTATCCTTGCATCGATCTCGTTTTTGGGCGTAAGCATCGGAAAAAATTCAATCCTCAAAAGTATAATGTTTCCGAACCGGCTTGCGGATAACCCAACTGCACTCCATACCCTTGGGGAAAGTGACGAGATCTCCCTTTTCAATCTCCACCGGCCGGCCTCCCTTGGGGGTAACCACCACCTCGCCTTCCAAAAAATAACAGGTTTCAGTCTGTTCGTATTTCCATGGGAACTCGCTGGTTTCCTTTGTCCATACAGGCCAACTGGTAACGTTTTGTTCTTCCAGGTCCGTCTGGGATGCCTTTTTTACGATTTTGATTTCACACATAGTTCCTCCTCGAGCCGACTTTTATGACCCTACACTCGGTTTTGGAAACATGCATACACCAACCCGGAAGGTGATACAAGGCTTCACAAAAACATCACCGTTCATCTTTTGGTAGCAGTGATATAAAATCCATTTCTGTCGGTAAGACCTGGATTGCATCCCCGCCCAATGCCACATAGTATGGATACAACCGGAAAGGAAACATACATGAACCATCAAACAAATGAACCCTTTCGCATCCTTTTGGTCGTCAGCATCGGCGCGTTGCTCAGCTCGATGGCCAGCTCCATGATCAACCTGGCACTTCCTACCATAAGCAGGGATTTCAACATCTCCATCGAAGACTCGCGATGGGTGGCCCAGGCATTTCTCTTGGCAGTAGGGGTCACCTTGCCGATAGCCGGTCGGATCGGAGAGATGATGGGTCATGGGAGAGTTTATCTTTTGGGACATATGGTCTTTGGAGTGTGCGCGATTTTGGGTGGATTGGCCGCAAGCTTCGAATGGCTGGTGGCTGCGCGGGTGTTGCAAGGATTGGGCGGCGCGATGATCTGGTCCAACGGCCCGGCTCTGCTCACCACGACATTTCCCGTCCAATTGCGGGGTCGCGCGTTGGGCACAGCCCTAAGCTCTACCTATATCGGCTTGACGGTGGGGCCATCTCTCGGCGGATTGCTCGTATCCGCACTGGATTGGCGCTGGACGTTCTATTTCTTCGGGCCCACCACGGCGGCCGTGTTGTGGTTGGGTATTCGGTATATGCCGAGACAACCGAAGTCCGACTCCGGATCTGCCGGCTGGTTCGACTGGCTGGGAGGTGTTTTCCTCCTGACTACGTTGCCGCCCTTGTTGGTGGTCATGAACCAAGCGCAAAGCTGGGGCTGGAACAACCTGCAAACCTGGCTTTTCGCCTTGTTCGGCCTGATCGGTTTGTATGTTTTTACCAGAGTAGAACGTAGAGTCAAACAAACCGGAAATGAACCCCTTCTGGATCTGAGTCTTTTTCGGGTCAAAACATTCACCCTATCGGTGTTCAGCGCTTTTGCAAACTACATAAACTTGTTTATTATATTGATTTTGTTGCCATTTTACCTAGAAGAAGGCCTCGGGCACTCTCCCTCCAATACCGGCCTCTTGTTGTCGATCCAACCTTTGGTCATGGCCGTGTGCGCATCCCCGGCGGGCTGGTTGGCGGATCGGTTTGGATCCAGGTATCCGGCGACTGTGGGTATGCTGGTACTGACGATCGGAATGTTGGGGCTTTCCGGATTGGGGGATGCAACATCCCCCCTGCATATCGCGATCTGGTTGATCGTGGTCGGATTGGGCACAGGTATCTTTATATCACCAAACTCCAGCACTCTGATGGGTTCGGCGCCCAAAAACCGCCAGGGCACGGCCGGAAGCTTTATGGCCCAAGCTCGGGTGTTGGGCATGCTCATTGGTGTGGCGATCGGAACCTCCATATTTCAAGCTTCCGGCGGTAAGACCGGCCAAATTTGGGGATATGCCGAATTCACCGGTATCCGACGCGCCTTTTGGGCGGCAGCCCTGATTGCATTTCTGGGGGCGCTCGCATCATGGCGACAAATTGGACCCAAAAACGCAAAATTATAGCAAATCTTGACAGGCTCTCAAACCGGGCTCGATAATGGATGGGGTACTGCAAATCACACAGGAGAATCGCGATGAAAACCATTTCGAATTCGATAAGGCATCCTTTTTTCAACTTACTATACCTCTCGTTGCTTTGTAGTTCGATTGGGGTTGCAGCGACTTCTTCTGCCCGGGCCGAAAAACTGGTGGTGGCCAACTTTTCTTCAAAAGGCGCCGGTAAGCTTGCATATCAATCCAGGATTCAAATGATTCGAGCACTGCAAAAACAGGGAGCCGGCTTCATCCCGTATAAAAGCTACCAGGCCGCAGCCAGACGGATGCGAATTTCCGGCGCCCAGTCGCTGGGTCCAACCGGCATCACACGTTTGTGCAGGCAGCTGAAAGCCGACGGAGTCGTCACCGGACGGGCTTGGAGGGCGGGCAAGCAGTTTCGCCTTTCCATTGCCGCTTACAACAGCGCAGGAAAGCTTCTGGTGAGCAAAAACTATAACCTGCGTTGGCAAGCCATGCCGGTATCCCTGGCCGCCCAACTATCGACCGCCATCGTATCCAGGCTGGGAGGAGAAAAATCTTTACTGGGGCTCAACCTTTCAGGGCAAACCTCGACAACCCACATGCCCGAGGCGTCCGAACAAATAGGAAACCTCCCTGCAGACCCATCATCTCAGGAACGAGACCAGCAACGATCGGCCAGGCAGACTGATCAAACCGACATCCGAACGACCAGCCGAGTTACTTCAGCCGACCGAATTCGTACCGGTACCGGATCGGTGCCGGACATACTTCTGGCGGCCGGCATGAGCGGCAATTTTCGCTCGGGACTGGTGCCGCTTCACGAATCGAGTCTTTACCCAGGCGTAAGAGTGGACGCCAGATTTTTCCTATGCAGCGTTTTGGGCACTCCCATCTTGAGGGATTTTGCCCTGGGAGGCATGTTCAACAACGGATTTCTGCTCGAATACGGCTTGCAAGGAGGCAGTGAAAAATGGAGCTCGAGCATGCGGCAATGGCAAGCCGAGCTGACGTACCGTCTGGCATTCAATCAGGTGACTATGAAACCCGCTTTGTTGTTTCGAC
>JBFFBT010000240.1:0-9402 GCA_041560255.1 Myxococcota bacterium
CACTGGGTGAGGGTATGAGTCGCAACAACCTCATCAGCCAACCCGCAGTTGAACGAACCTGCAAGGTCATAGAAGGCTTTATTCTTCAATGCCACAAGTTTGGAGCCGAATCCCCAATTCTGGTTGCAACCGGAGCGCTTCGAAATGCCACCAACCAAGCGGACATGCTTGCCTGCCTGAAAAATCGGATCCCGTTGCCCATTCACATATTATCTGTGCAGCAAGAGGCCTATTTGACGCGCGCCGGAGCCTTGTCGAATCTGGATCTGCCATCAAATCCCGTAACCGTGGATCTGGGAGGAAGGTCGACGGAAGTTTCCGATCACACCGCTTCGATAAGTTATTCCATCGGATGCCAAGGCGCCGCCGAAACATTTTTCAGTCATGATCCCCCTCAGTTATCCGAAATCACGGCATTGCGAAATACCATGCGTTCTGTGTTATCATCGAATTCCGCCCAATCTCGAGCCCACGAGATCGTTTTTTCGGGAGGAACCGCAACCACACTTGCAACCATTGATAAAGAGCTCGACTCGTATCAAGCATCCCATATCCACGGCCATAGGATTTCGATTTCCAGGTTGAGCAACCTGGTTGATACTCTGTCATCCAAATCTTGCGAGCAGATTTCCAGCGATCACAAAATCGAGCCACGCCGCGCGGCTGTGCTCGGGGCCGGAGCCGTGATACTCGAAGAGATCGCTTGGTGGTACACCGTGAAGGAAATAATTGTCTCCGCCCGTGGATTGACGTGGGGAGTATGGCTTTGCTGGAATCGATTCGATTCATCCGAGCCGCCAACAAGTTGACACTCGGCGGATCAGAAGCTAAAAAGAAACGCCTGCATGCAATCCAAGTGCAGCCAATCGATACGGGAGGTTATCATGAACCACTCCAATGAGTTGATGGATTTTTCCGGTTATCCAAAACGATTCGATCTCAACGACGGCACCGAGGTATGGCTTCGACCCATGCGACCGGATGACCGAGATAGACTTTTTTCATTTTTCAACAGCATTCCCCAAAAAGATAGAAGATTCCTCAAACACGATGTCTCTCAACGAGAAGTGATAACCAACTGGTGCAAGGAAATCGATTATGATCTGGTATTGCCGATTTTGGCGGTGGTCGACAAGGATGGACACGAAAAAATCGTCGCAGACGGAACCCTTCACCAAGAACGACACGGATGGTCGACCCATGTAGCCAAAGTGCGTCTCGTGATCACCAAAGAAATGCGAAAAATCGGCCTCGGGCATATCATGCTCCGAGAGCTATACGATCGAGCGGTGATGCGCGGAATCCAAAAAATCCAAGTCGAAGTACGGGAGGACAACTTAGGCACCCAAACCATGCTCAAGCAACTCGGATACAAAAAGGAAGCCATCCTCAAAAAACACGCCATGGATCGCAGCGGCAAGCTGCACGATGTCATTATTTTCTATAATGATCTCACAGAATTATGGCAAAAAATGGAGGATCTAAACATCGATTTGGATTTTTTTGTGATGCCGTGACGCGCCACCCAATCATGTCTCTTTAAATTTTCTCGCTTGTATTCAGGCAAACATGCTATCATGTCGAATTATGTCAGGAGGCCTTATCATGAGGTCTGCATACGGCATGTAAACCCGAATTCACATCAACCAATACTATCAGCTATCTCCTCGGACTGCCCGGCGGCAAGGGGATAGAATCTTTCCTTTTTGATGAAGGAAAGAACGGAGAAGACCATGACGGCAACCAGAGTGTGCCTATGTCAACGATGCGCAAAGCTTATGCCCACTTGTTGTCAAAACTCAGAGATATACGTAGGTCCTGGAGATGTCGATCGCATTGTAAAATCGATCGGACGAAATGACTTTTTCGAATATCGACATCCATCGGATCCTTCATATTCACCCCAACCTGCAGAAGACCCACTCTGGGCTGCATTGGTTTTTCGCCCGGACGGTACCCGTAGGGTGCTGAAACAATCTCCCTCGGGCGACTGCATCTTCTTGGGCCAGGAAGGTTGTATCTTGGGCGTTACGATACGGCCCTTGATCTGCCGACTTTTCCCGTATGAGTACACCACTTCGTCCATCTCCACCCAGATGTCGTCCCGCTGTCCAACCGCGCTGCTCGAACCCGGAGAGACCCTGGATCAGGCCATCGGGCTCTCATGGGAGGAGACGATCAACTGGCATCGTCAGCTCATCCTGGAGATCCATGCGGAAACAGAGGCGATCGCCCCAAGGAAAGAGGTATTTTCAATCCAGTGCCCGTCTCAAAACTTGGTTTTTTGATTAGAAGACACCGATATTAAAATGGAAGCTCCAATCCTCTTCCCTGCGCCGAGGATCCGGATCCAAGTTGAAACCGAAATCAAACGCTACCGGACCGATCGGTGTAATCAACCGGATCCCAAACCCGGCTGTAGGCCTGAGTCGAAGAAAATCGACATTCGCAGGCTGAATCCATAGGTTACCCATATCAGTAAAGATGGCTCCTTCCAATACTTCGTGCAACAACAAAAACCGGATCTCCGCCTTGACGTTTACATACGCATCTCCACCCGTTGATATGCAGATTTCTTCGTCGTTTGAACCTTGCGCCGTGATGCAAGGTGATGGATCGGTTTCGGATTTTGTCTGATCTGCCGGGATGAGGCCTTCTTCCGGAAATCCCCTCACCGAATTGCGGCCTCCCAACCAAAATTTCTTATGAGAAGGCGTATTGGAAGCACGCGAGAGTTGAAAAATACTTCCCCCTCTCAAAGAGAGGGCCAGAACGCCTTCCCGACCGAGCGGTAAATACCCGGATGCAAACCCTTCCCACCTCAAATACGACACTTCTTTATCCCTGAACAAGTTGTTTGCAACCTCGGTCTGAAGCGAAAGAAATATACCCTGCCGCGGCCTGAGTATGTTGTCACGCCGATCCCATGAAATCTCCGGTCTCAATGCCGCCAACAACAAGTTGCCCTGATCATAGCGCCGCCATCTCTCCGCCGCGGCTCCTCCACAATCCTGATTCGGCGGGCAATCCAAACGCACATAACCGATCTCTACTTCCAGGGTCATGGCAAGCTCATCGGCCAATTTTGTGTCCAGGCCGGGAGTGAATGATATTTTGGTCAAATCATACGACGCGGCCCGATCTTGTAAGCCGACCAAGTCCGTTCTTGCCGATACGTTTCTGCCCAACCACCACAACCGAGGCCAATGCAATCCGGCGACCACCCAACCTTCCAGTGTCTCTAGAAAATCCAACTGCTCGTAACGTTCCCGGAGTTGATCATTCAACAAAGGCGTAAACACCGGATAATTGACTTTGGTCCGCCCGACCAGCTCAAGAGCTTGACCGAACAGGTTTCGATGGGTGTAGTCGAGTTCCAGTCTCACGCCTTCTCCAGATGACACACCCGGGATCAGCGTGAACGAATGAGGGAAATGCTCCCGAACGGTAACCAGAATATTTTTACGTTCCTCGACCACATCCTCATCCATCATCTTGATGTCCACTCCCGAAAACACGCCCAAAGCCAATAGAGATTCTTTGCTGGCAGAGACCTTGGAAGGACTGAAAACATCTTCCGATTGCAAATACAATGCCTTGTCGAAGACATCCCGTTTCGTCATGAGGTTTCCCTGCACTATCACCTTGCCCACTTTGACAGATGGACCTTCTTCGATCTCGTACTGCACCTCGGCAAGAGTACGATCGGACGAGAACAGAACGTTTTGCTTGATTTGACAGTAGACATGACCAAGCTCGCGATACGAGCGGACCAGCTCTTTGCGCAACTGCTCGACCCCATAAAGGTTCAAAGGTCCACCTGGAGAAACCAAACCGGTGTGTTGATCCGCTACTTCAACCAAATGAAGAGCCGATAATTTCTGGTTTCCACTCAAGGTGATCGATTCCACCAGGGTTTTGGGACCCTCCTGTATGGGTATGGTGATATAGAGATTCTCGCCGGTGCCATCAAATGATAAGATTGGAGTCTGAACAACAGCATCGACATATCCGTGCGACCGGTATACATCAATGATTTGTTCCAGGGCTTTCTGGTAAGGTTCTTTTAAATACGTAATTTGGGGAACCAATTCGAAAAGAAATCCTTGCGGCCTATTGACTCTTCTCGGCTTTCCTCGCAAGGGATGTCCACCACCCAGAGGGTCCACATCACCCCTGTCCACTGGTTGACCCAACATGGACTGGGAAATGGCGTCGATCATGGCATTATCGATATAGGCCCGAAGCTGCCGGTCTGAAAACGCCAGGTTGCCCTCAAAAAGAACTTCCTTCACCCTGACTCTCAGACCCTCATCAATCACAAAGGTCAAAACTTTGGCATAGGGCATTCGATTCATGTCCAACATGGGCCTCACCTTGACTTTGGCATAACCCTGTTGGTGATAAATCTTTTCCAAACGATCAACCAAATCCCGCAATACGTATGTGGTCAGCTCGCCGCCCCAGCCGCTTTTAATCTCTTTCTCGAGCCTGCGACTCTTCAACACCTCATTACCTTCGATCCGAATGATGATTTTCGGTCCGGCCTCCACTTCGACAAACACATCCTCCCATAAATGTTTGGCTTCCACTTCCGGCTTCGAGGCCGCAAGCGAAACCTCCAAGTAATCATTTTTTTTGTAATATTCCCGCAATCTTTCCAAACCATCTTCCAGTTTCTCTTGACTGAGCACGTCACCCGGCTCAAGATCCATGATATTGATGAGATGATCGGCGCGAAATACCTGATTGCCTTGAAACCGTATCCCAAAAATGCGGGTAGGCTCGCCTTCACTGATGTAATAGCCCACCCGAACATCACCATCAGAAGGCCCGTCTACGCGAGGTACGATTCTTGCCTGACGATACCCGTTCATGGCATACAAACCTCGCATGTACTGAACCGCTGATACCATTTTCCACCGATCGAACTCTTCTCCCCGGCGAAAACGCACCAATCTCGACAGATCGGACACGTCAAGCACATCGTTGCCGATAAAATCCACATCCAAAACCCGGCGTTTGGGGATGAGATGAAATATCAATTCCACCCCGTCCGAGGCTTCGGCCGAAGGCTCTTTTGCGGGCAGAATCCGGGCAGTTACCCGTACCTGGCCGAAAAGACCCAAATAATATAACATTTTTATCGATTTTCTTACTGCCCGTATATCGAAACGGTCTGCAGGTTGTACCTCGATGTAACGAGTTATTTCTTCCTCAGAAAGCTCCTTACCTTCGATACGAACGGCATAAATCGGTTTTCCGGCCAAATCCGCGATCTCAACCTGACCCGTCGCGGGTTCAGCCGCAATCCAGATCCACATCCAGACAAGCGCCGAGGCCAACCAACGCATTCCTACCTCACCATTCCCAATGAAGCTTCAAATCAAGTCCGATGTCTCCCAACTCGGCCGGCGTACCCTGTTGTTCTTCCCACCTGAACCTGGTCGATACTCCTTCAGATAGCTTGTAGGTCAGCTCCAAGTCTTGATCGAGATCGTTGTACAATGATCGGCCATAACCCACTTCGAGATCACTGCTGATAACATTGAGCTTGGCTCCTATTTCGACCCGAGGAGATACGGTTCCCAATTGATCCGAGGTGAGCATACGACTGCGGACCCGCAAATGGGTGGGCTGAATCACTTCGGGTGGAAAAGGAAACATCTTTTTGAGCAGCACTTCTGTAGTCGGCTCAATGTATCGCAAAATGGGCTCCCACATGTCTTTTCCCTTAAATCCTTCTATATCCTGAGTAGTAAACCCGAAATGTAAAATTGCGACAATATCGTGCTTCTCCAACCAAGGATCGCTCTTGAGCTCAACCGGTCGTATGTTGTCCCCATCCGAGCTGAAATGCAGCTCGATTCGAAAATCGGTCTTTCCGCCTCTCTCCCCACCCCGAATACCTCGATCCACCGTCTTGATCAATGAAGCCAAGACATCAACTTGAGGATGAACGGAATACTCCTCGACAAACCGCACTTGGGCCGAATCCAAGCGAAAATCACTGGCAAGATAACTCACGGTTCCCTGTAAAGATTCCAACTCCCCGATCAAGCCCAGGCGTTCATTGGTGCCGGTCAAGCGAAGATTACCCTGCATCTCGGCATCAAAATTGATGATATCCATGTTGTACACCGCTCGAAATCGACCGGGCACCTGTACGCGCAAGTCAAATGCCAACAACTCCCTCTCGACATTATATGTCCGAACTTTGGCAACCCTGGGACGGAAAATATCATCTCCCACCGGAACCAAGCGGTTGCTCTCCCGGTATTCACCTTCTTGCACCCTGACATCTCCGGTAAGGGTCCATAATTGACCGAGCTTCCAGTTGAGCCCCAAAGTTCCGGTTGCGATGCCCCATAGATTGTCCACAACATCGTAACGAACCTTGTCAACCTCGAAATCCAACACCGCCTTGGAGGGCGAAAAACCTGTCATGTTAAACAGTCCCTCTCCTCCAAACCGCCCGCCACCCATTCTGCCCCGTAGATTGCTGAATTTGAGGTATCCGGGTTGGAGATCCAGGTTTCCGGTTACATCCTCAAAGTCATCACCAAACCCTATGAACCGTAACTGGTTCAACGAAAAGCGGGCTTCTCCAGAAAAAGTCGGCTCACTCCAACTGCCCTGCATGCTGAGCTTCACATCCGCCCGGCCCACCGAACGGGATAGAAAATCGAAGAACGGAGGAAATCCATCCAACCTCACTTGACCATCCAGTTGGATTCGCGGACCGGCGCGCATTTCCTGGGTGCTTGCAACGCGATCAAAAAACAATCCACCTCCAGCAATGGTCAAGCGGGTATCGACCCCCACAAGCTCGCATTGTTGGATCTCGAAACCACCATCTTCCAGATTCACAACCATCGGCTTATCGGCGAGCAAACCCAATGTACTTGCGGCCGCGCCAAATTCCTCGATTCGTAATTGCCCCACGATGCTTCTTGGTTTGAGTATGTGTCCCCGCGCCACCAGTGAACCGACTAAAACCGCCTTGGATTTCAAATCCGGATAGACAACTGTTAAGTACTCCCCCAGCCTTTTGAGTTTGAAATCAAACGTAGATTCAAAAGGGAGATCGGCTTCCAGTTGCACTTTGGCAGAAAGCTTGGAAGTTTCACCCATGATATGACCATCTACTTCGAACGATTTGGCAATCACCTTGGCTGAGAGAAACGAATCCGGCAACTTTTTATTCTTCAACCGGGTATCGTATATCTTGGTCCAACCCGAAAAGGAAGGCGATCGCACCGGACCTTTTACTGTGACTTGAAGATCCAACCTAAAATCCAAATAGTCCAAGAACCCGGCCATGGTTTGAAATGAAGCCGCTTTCAAGCCGGTCGAATAGGCTTGCAGATCGAGCAATAAGTCCTTGGATATTTCACCTTGGGCGAATATCCACCCTGGACCCATCCGAGCTTCCACCAACTCGAAATGCCAAGCTCCATTCGACAACCGACCGATCACGCCGCCTTCTTCAAACAATTGATTGCCGACCTTCACATCATGAAAAGCAACCTGAAATTTCAATCCGAGAGAATCAAGATTGCCGAATGCCTCCATGCGGCCCGTCAATTGACCTTCCAAGAATGTGGGCTCCGCACTACCCTGCACCAAGGCAAATACCTCTGGTAGGCTGGCGCCATCCAAAATCACATTTCCCTGCAAAGCGTGCGGAGGATCCGCATCCAACGATCCCATCAACCGCACCACTCCTCCATGCCTGGCGACCAACATCCTTTGCAGAGTCAATCGACCGTCTACATACAACCAGCTACCACGAAGCGCGCCCACAAATCGATCATTGACTTCCAAGCCATCAATCTCGGTTACAAGCTCGAGTTTGGGAGCAAAAACGGTTCGACCGGCATGGAAGGTAAGCCTGCACAATCCATCCAAATCCAACCCCGCCACCGGAGAAACATCCCGCAATCCAAGACGCTCAGATTCGATACGACCCACCACCGAACCATCCAAAAAAGATATTTCACCCTCACCCGCCAAAGGAGATTCATTGATCGTCATATTGAATGCAGGAATTTTTACCGAACGGCCTGTGAATATCCCCGTGGCTATCACCCGGCCGATGGTTTTGGAAAAGACCGCATCTTCACCCTCGGCCAGTTGCACCACAAGCTCTTTCAAACCAAGGTTCAAGTTGGTTTTGACATGTGCCCCTTTCCGACTCATAAAATTGCCATCAAAGGCGACTTCACCATCACCTTGTAAACGAACCGGAGAAAAAGTAATGTCCGCCATACGTAGTGCGTTGCCCAAATGCACATCTTTGAGCTTGAGACTCCCTCCAAATGAAAGCAACTTGTTCAACCGCAAGTACGCCTTTCCGCTCACGATACCGGCATCGCTCTCGGCAACCAACGAATCGATCTCCAATCTCTCGAAATCAAATTGAAAATCTGTGGTTACATCGATATTTTTCGCATACTCGATACCAAAACCGTCTACTTTCACTTTCCCAGAAAGCACAAAGGTATCGTCCTTTTTGAAAACACCGACATCGATCTTCGCAAAACCATTCATCTGCGGCACTGAAGGCAGGAAACGATTGAGCATGTACATGGGGCTTTTGATATTGACCGAAAGCCGGGGATCAGGTCCATTCGAGCCCAGAATGATATTTCCCCGGGCCAAGGTCTCAAGCGATCCGATATGAAACGACACATGTTGTATATCTAAATCATCTTGATTCAGAAGCGCTCGTATTCGAAATGTTTCCATATGCGGCATCTGTTGAGAATCATCGGCAATCTGAAACGAGCCTTTTTCAAGCTCGGCCAGCAATTCCATTCTGTCCTGGCTTTTCATCAACAGCGTTGCTCTCAGATCTTCAAGACGCACGGTTCCGATTTCGTCCAAAACCACTTCGAGCTTGGCCTTGTCTACTTCCAATCTCTGCAACAAAACTTGGTTTGATCCGTTCTTTTCTTTTTTCGAATCGGACACGGGCAAAGCGGGTATGTTTACCAGGCTGCCGTTTTTTAAATTCAGGGTAACCTGTGGACTTTCCACTCGTAAAAGATCGATTTGAAATCGACCGGCCAGCAGGGATAAAGAGTCCAACTCCACCCGCAATTGCTCAACGGCAAAAAAACGTGAATTTTCTCGGCCCGAAATTTTCACCTTTTCAAGACGAACCGTCGGTGGCAACAGCTCGACATAACAAGACGTGATGGCCACTTCCACGCCTAGACTCTCTTGAAGAATCTCTTGGAGGGTGGTGCGCATTCTTTCGGCGGCGTAATCTGATTTTAGAAACAACAAGCCGCCTGCCAGGATAATCAATACAATCAGAACAATTGTCGAGAGAATCAGTGTCGCTTTGTTTTTCACGAGCCCACCAAAAAAAAACCTCAACCATCAAGATAATGG
>JBFFBT010000241.1:0-9376 GCA_041560255.1 Myxococcota bacterium
AACGGGATGTGTATGCATGAGCCGATAGATTTCATCCCAACTTTTTCCCACCACCTTTACAGAGATACCGATTTCTCTCAACCCATCAGCCACCGCCAGGCTCAATGCTTGGCGCACCAAATCCTCAGACGGATACAAGAGAGTAAATCGGGCTTCCGTTTGCCCTTTCTCTAAAACTCCATCTCCATCGCTATCTTTCCACCCTGCGCGAGATAACGTCGATTTTGCTGCCACCGGATTTGCATCTTGAAACCCGGCCTCATTCTGCTCCCATGGCAGGTGGCTTACCGGCCCAAAGGCGGGTGTGCCATGACCCTCTAAAATCCCTTGGACCAAAGCCTCGCGTCGAACAGCTAGATTGACCGCTTTACGAATCGAAATATCGGACGTAACATTGTTGCCGATTGGGTATCCGTTCATATCCTTATTTGCCGTATAAGGCACAGTCGGAAAGCAGATCCCTCGGTTGTCGATGCTTCGTACCGCAACCAATCGCATGCCGTAAATCGTCATTTTCGACAACACTTGCGGCACTTTTACAACATGAACGCGGTTCGCCTTCGCGGCTGCCACTGCCGACTCCTCATTGAGATAAAGGAAAATAACTCTATGAATACTCGGCTTCTTCCCATAATAGAAGGGATTTCCTTCCATGATCATCTGCCGACCCTCATCCCAACGAACCATTCGGTAAGGACCCGATCCGATAGGCCTACGTCCATAATCGGCACCATATGCATGCCGAGGAACGATACCGAGAGTCGTCAATCGATGGACGAATGTGATTTGAGGCGTTTTCAAGCGAATTTTTAAATGTGTTTTATTTTGTACGGTAACACTTTCCATTGCACTCAAATCGATTTTTCCGGCTGCTTGGGCCGCCAGCCTAAAGGTATAGGCAACATCGTAGGCAGTAACCGTTATGCCATCTGAAAATACAGCATCTGTGCGTATTTTAATATTCCACACCAATCCGTCATTTGAAAGCCGAGCCCATTCGGCCAAATCCGGTAGGATCCTATGCTGAGCATCTCTCTTCAGTACTGTGCTATGAAAATACGGATATCCGTATCGACCCCATCCCAATACCGGATTAAAACCTTCCGGAGGTTCCGCATCAACCGCGACAAGCACCGTGTCTTCTTTCTCAAATCGTTCGAGCGTCGAGAAATTTTGATCGCACGACCATAGAAAAAAAACAACAATGTATCGACCTATCAAGTGCAAACATCTGTGCAATGTTTCCCCTCCGTATTTTTCTCCAATGAAAAAGTAAAACAGAAATACGCGGTGTGAAATCTGACTCATCAATTGATAGGTTGTCAAGCAAAATAGCACTAAATTTAAATTCGTAATATTTTTCTTGACCCATGCGGACAATTTTCTTATCTCTTGGCGAATCGATACGAAAAATAATTTCCGATCGATTCAGTCGAACCGATCTCAATTCAAGGAGAAACAAAGATGAACATGCAATCACCAATCCAATTGCGTTGTTTTTTTATTTCGATAACCACTCTGTTTTTACTGCAAATTCAAATCCATGCAGAGGAAGCCCAACATAGAGACGAGCAAAGCTCCAATACCGAGTCCGATGCAGCAAAAAAAAACGAGCGAACTTATATGAGTATTGGAGAAATAGAAACCATCGTGGTTACATCCGATCGCTTTGCATCCAGAGATCTTCCTGGATCCATCGACGTCATCGGTGAGCAGCAAATCCAGCTCGAAATTACAGACAATGCCCTCGATCTGATGCGAAGAGTACCCGGATTTGTCTTTCATGACTACGGTAACGGCGGTGTTCCAAATGGATTCATGATGCGTGGCTTCGCGAGTAACCATGGAAGCGACACTCTGGTTACCATCGACGGGATTCCAATCAATGATCACCTCTGGCAGGAAGATGGAGCTCCTGATCTCAACCAATTGACAGCCGAAGAAATCGAGCTTATTGAAGTGGTCAAGGGACCCATTGACGCCCGCTTCGGCAATTGGGCCCGCTCCGGAATCATCAACATTGAAACCCGTAGAAGAGGGGACTATCTCAAAGCGAAGCTCACGAAAGGCAGTTGGAATCATTACAAGGGATATGTAAGCTTCGGGAGCGAACATTTCAATCGCAAGTTCAACCAGATTTACTCAGTAGAATACTACACAAACGAAGCCTGGCGTGAAAACAGCGCAAGAGAACGAAAAAATGCTTATGCCAAATGGTTTTATCGACCCGATAGCGAAAACAATATAGGTTTGATGGCGCATCTATACAAAGCAAACTGGGCCACTGGTGCATACATCAATGAAGAACAATGGAAAGAGGACCCCCGCCAGGCATTTTCCGGGGCGCAGAACGACGGTGGATATAAAAGCTTGATCGAAATTTCGGCTCTGGCCGACGGGAATCTTTTTTCAATCCTTCCGTACAAAACTCGAGTATGGTTTCGAGACAGCCAAGCAAGCCGCTATGCAGATTGGACCACGGAAGGAAACCATCAAACAGAAATCCACGGTAAAGAAAAAGTGATAGGTATGCTTCTCCACACAGGTTACGAATGGGATCTTTCATACGAACATAACCTAAAATTTGAAGCCGGAACGGATTACCGTCATTTTGAAACCCATTTGGAAAATTGGAACACCAAAAGTCGAAGTAGAATGACCATCAATTTCAACAACGATTACAATTTTCAAAACGCCGGGCTCTTTATCAAAGCACGCCATGCCTGGCTGGATGCAGTTGAAACATTTGTGGGGATTCGCCAGGATCTGTTTTTAGGCGATACATACGATCACCTCGAAGCCGAAGGTAATGAGATGCAAAACATCGGCGTCACGACGTACAAAGGTGGATTGCTGTTGACCTTATTATCTGATTTGATGGTATACGGCAACATTGGAACAACATTTCATCTTCCCAAGGCTGAATTAAAATTCAAGATAGATCCTCCCGCTACCACCAGTCTCGTATTCTGGGAAATTGGACTCAAAACAACGCCGCTCGATTGGATGAACTTACGCTACTCGTACTTTCGGGGTCAGGAAGAAATCCTTCGTGAGGAGCAAAGCGAATTTATTGACGACGGACAGGCACTTCGTGAAGGGCACGAGATCGAGATTGTATTATCGCCCATGATAGGCTTGGAAGTGTTTTTTGCATATACCCACCACACCACCAGGTATGACGGAGGTAAATACGACCGTTTATGGGTACCTGCGGTACCACGGTATATATTCAAACTGGGTATTCAAGTAGAGCTCCCGCATGGCACCGGGGGCAGGCTTGATTTCAATAAAATCGGCAAATGGAACACCGATGCAGAGAATCAATACAGTTACCCTGGTTACCAAACCCTTGATCTGACAGTGTACCAACACCTGTACGAACAATGGAGTGTTCAATTGGATGTGCACAATCTTTTGAACGAAAACTACGCAGAATATGTAGGTTACTGGGGCGGATCAAATCAATACATGAGCAGCAATCCCCGCACATTTTTTGTATCTATCCGATATCACCAGATATAAAACTCAACCGAAAAATAATTTTATTCTTTTTTCGAGGTATTGCTCCCGATTTTTCCGATCGCTCCAAATTGGTTTGACATTTACGCAGGCTTGGGTTTGATAATGGTACCGTTCGTTGATCCGAGCCAATCATCACAAAAGATCCACGTGAAAAAGGAGGGAAGCATGAATCAATCCACCAAATTTCATCGCAGACAGTTTATCAAAATCGGTTCGCTGGCCGCAGGCGGTCTGGCGCTTGCGGGCAAGCCCGGCATGGGTCGGGCGGCGCCCGGAGACAAAGAGCCCGACAGCCCGATTTACTTTGCCTTGAACATGTCAAAAGTGACCAACAACCCAGAAAGCTTCAATCTTATGCACAAGGTCGGCCCCAGGGTATGCATCACCACCGCTGCTCATCCGGGGTTTGTGGGCTTCATGGCCAACTACCAGATCGGTATCCTACCTCTGGCAGGACGCTTCGGCGGCGGAAAAGTGCATATGGAAAAAGAGCTCAACCCCATTCGCAACTACCAGTACACTATGTGGAGGAAGTGGCAGGATCATGATGATTTCCACCTCAGGTACTTCACTCGGGTTTTCGAGCTTTGCAGCCACTGCCTTTCCATGGTGGTGGAAGGTCCTTGGGAGCCCATATACAGATTGATCAAAGCCAAGATGCCGCCGGTGCGATCCATGGGACAAATCACCGATCTGGGCAAAGATATGCAGCAGAAAAAGGGTTGGGTTCGATTCGCTACACCCAACCGCACGGTCGCCATCGGAGAGCATACGGTGAAACCGGGCCACGAAAAGAAATTTGAAAAAGGTTTGATCGACACCCTCGAGGCCATTTCGGATTCGACTGGATTTTTGGGATATATGGTGTTGAAACAAATCGGGGTTTGCGCCATCGGAAGCTTCATGCTGGACCCGGACTCCATGGCGCAATCGCTGCAAACCTTGGGCGCCAATCCTCCCAAAAATCCAAAGGCTTTGTTCAAAACAACCGACGCCATGCCCCATCCGGCCGAGTATATCATTCATACCGAGTGGGATGCACCCGAGCTGGCTCAGCTGGGATTTGCAAAAGTACTCGTGAACAACAAAATCCGAAAGATTCATGACGAAGGCGTCATGGCGCATGTCATGCGCGGTCCTTATATCATGTTTTTCAACCCCATGATGGAGGAGCCCGGCTGGCGGAACATGTTGGCATAAGCAAGAGATTTTTCGTTTTTACCCAATGAGAAAAAATATATCGACAAAGAGGAGAGCCGTCATGACAACTTGGGTGAAAAATTGGAAGCCCTACCTGTACGGCGCACTGTCCGGATTGGTATTGGTCTTTTCGGTGGGAATCTCTGGTGAGTACTTCGGCACCACAACCAGCTTGAGCCGATCTTCAGGCATGCTGGAGGCTGTCTTCGCGCCCGAAAAAGTCGAATCCATGCCGTACTTTATCGAAAAAACACCTACGATAGACTGGCAATGGATGTTTGTGCTCGGTATTTTGTTGGGCGCTTGGGTGTCCGCCAAAATCTCCCGCGAATTTCGATGGAAATTTCTGCCTCAACTGTGGGAAAACCGACTCGGCCAAAGCAAAACCAAAAGAGCCTTGTTCGCTTTCCTCGGCGGGAGTATCGGTATGTTCGGTGCACGGTTGGCGGGCGGATGTCCCAGCGGGCATGGACTGAGTGGTCTGTCGCAATTGGCGGTCAGTGGATTTATCGCATTGGCTTGCTTTTTGTTGGGAGGCATGCTGGTTACGGGAGGGTTGTACCGCGGCGGGAGAAATCCATGAGCATGCTCATACAGGGCTTGATTACCGGAATGCTGTTTGGTTTTCTTATGCAAAAAAGCAATGTGCTGCGCTATGAGCGGCAAATCAATTTGCTGAGACGAAAAGATATGACGGTTTTGAAATTTATGCTTTCGGCCGTCATGGTGGGTATGATCGGCATCCATTTCATGGTCGATCTTGACTTGGCCGTTCTCAATCCCAAGTCCTTGATACTGGGAGCCAACATCTTGGGAGGATTGTTGTTCGGTGTGGGTTGGGGGCTGCTCGGTTATTGCCCGGGAACCGCAGCCGGAGCCTTAGGGGAAGGACGCTGGGACGCTTCATTTGGTCTCCTGGGTATCTTACTGGGGGGCATGGTGTATGCAGAAGCATATCCAAGCTTAAAATCGACTGTCTTGACATGGGGTGAGCTTGGAAAAAGAACCATATCCAGCCTAACCGGAATCCATCATTGGATTATCATACCAGTCATCTGTCTAGTTTTTGTGGGATTGTTTGGTTGGTTTGAAAAAAACGATCTTTAGTTTTCTTTGCAGCATTGGAAATTTTCATTATACTTTTGATTAGCAATTTGAATCTCACCTGATCCCATTGCGTAGTAATGGTTTTTTAACCCTTTATAATCCAATCGTTTTTTCAACTTTTCATGGTTGAATTTCACCGGACTATTTTGATGGAAAAAATCGTTCTTATTGCTGATGACATTCCGACGAAAATCTTTCTATTTTCTAGACTGATACGTATCCAATCATTTGAGAAAAGGAGAAGTCAGCATGAATACTGGTAAGAAAAATCGTTTCGTTGGAGCCGCATCCGTATTTTTGGCTGCAATGTTGTTGTTCTGCCTATCGGGCGCACATGCACAAAGCCATGAAAAACGATGCGGGAGGGTGAAAAATATCATCATGATGATACCGGACGGATGCAACACAACCATCCAAACCGTGGCTCGTTGGCTTAAAGGTGAAGATCTTCAGGTCGATAAAATGTACACCGGTGTGGTGAAAACCCATATGGCCGATTCGATCATCACCGATTCAGCTTCTGCGGCGACCGCGTTTTCCAGTGGAAATAAAACATCTGACGGATTTCTGGGTGTGGGTCCCGATCCAGAGACCTTGTTGAGCATCCATCATCCTGAAGATATGGCTCCACCCTATGCTCCATTTGCAACCCTCCTCGAAGCCGCTAAAACCAAAGGCATGTCCACCGGTCTCGTAGCCACTTCCCGGATCACCCATGCAACCCCGGCAGCCTTCGGTAGCCACGTACACGACCGCGGCCTGGACAACGAGATCATGGAACATCTGGTATACAACAATATCGACGTGGTATTCGGAGGTGGAAAACGTCACCTCTTACCGGGAAAAGCTTGCCCCAACGCTGTATCCGGAGGAAGACGCACCGACTGTGAAAACCTTCTGGATGTACTGTTGGATCGAGGGTATCAGTTCGTCGAAACCCGAGATCAGCTGCTCGGTTTGAGAACCGGCAGGGCATGGGGTCTTTTTAACTCGAGCCACATGCTGCCTGATATCGATCGAACTCTTTTTGCTCCCGATGAGCCATCCCTCGCCGAGATGACCGCCAAGGCCATCGAACTATTATCCCACAATAAAAAAGGATTTTTCCTCTTGGTGGAAGGCTCCCAGGTTGATTGGGGTAACCATGGCAACGATCCGATCTACGCTGTAAGAGACTTCATCGCATTTGACGATGCAGTTAAAGTATCTTGTGAACACGCCGATCAAAGAGGTCAAACCTTGGTCTTGGCTTTTCCGGATCATAATACCGGCGGAATGACAATCGGCCACTATTACACTCCCATGAGCTACACCCAAACAACGGTGGAAGATTTAATCGATCCACTCAAGGGGATGACCATGACCGCTGCGGCAGTTGCGTACATGCTAGGAGGGGACACCTCGGCGGAAAACATCATCAGCACAGTCGGAACACACTGGGGTTTGGGCATCAATGAATCGGATACCGAAGAAATAATGGGGCTGGCTCCGTTTGTGGGTCTGGACTATGCCTTGGCTTATGTGGTGAGCAAAAATCACACGGTGATCGGCTGGACTACCTTCGGGCACACGGGCGGGACGGTACCGATGTGGATCCACGGGATGCATCCTCCCCGTGGAGTTATCGACAACACCGATATCACGAAGATCGCTGCCGATGCGATGCGGGTTAAATTGGATTGGATCACCAAAAATCTGTATGTGGATTTGGATACAGTCACCAGCGAGTATCAAATCGATCGGACAGACCCCGAAAACCTGGTATTGAGGGTAAAAGGAGCCGAGTTGCCCATCAGCAAGGATTTCATGATACACAACGGCAAGGTCTACAAGCTTCCCGGTGTGACGATCTATGCGCCTATGACGAAAAAAGTGTATGTGTCCAAAATGGCCTTGTGGCGGTTACAAAAGTAACAGAAAATCCAAATCGGTTTAGGTTTCCAGCCAACCAGGTTTCTTTCCAGAAGCATATTTGATGAGCAGCGCCACCTGTTTTCCGCCGTTGCGAAACAAAAGCTTTTCGTCGTGGGCCAAACCCATGATTTTTTCAAGCTCCAAAGAAGGCACCAAAACGGCGACACCACAGTCGTGAAAATCGGATCTGAGTTTCGAACCGATATTTCTGTAGAGTTGCTCGACGGATTTTTGGGTTCCCATCCTCAGACCGTAGGGAGGGTTCATCACCAGAAGTGTACGTTCCGGGTCTACTGCCGCTGGTATATCAAAAAAATCACGTCTATCCAATATGATACGATCTGCAGATCCTGTCAGATCGATATTGTAGCGTATCGTCTCTACCGCTTTTTCGGACTTGTCCGAGCAATAGATCTTCTTTTCAACTCCGAGCCCGTTTTGGCTCATACGAGTGACAAGCTGTTTTTTCAGATGTGCAAATGCAACCGGTCGAAAGGCAGGCCATTTCTCAAAAGCAAATGAGCGTTCGAGACCCGCAGGATGGTTCGTGTAAACCATCGTGGCTTCAAGAGAAAATGTACCCGATCCGGCAAGCGGATCAATCAGGATGTCGTATTGCCCGAGCCCTGCAGACATCAAAATACATCGGGCCAGAGTTTCTCGAATGGAAGCCTTTTCGGTTCTACGCTGATACCCGCGAAAGTACAAAAGCTTTCCGCTGGCATCCAGGCTGATATGCGCCTTGTTGTTATCCAACCGAACAAATACGACTTGTTGATTGTCGTGATCTTGTGACTCCGGATCATTGCCCAATGCAATCGTGCGATCGAACCGAGAAAGACGATCCTGTATCGACGCAAACAATGCATCCGAGAGCAATCTTTTATACCGCAAGCGAGAACGAGCGATCGATATGGAAAAACCCAGCATGGCTCCGTCTGCAAGATACAGCTCCCACGGAAACTCCAGCGCGTACTGTCGAAATTGACGCAAGTGAAGCACTTGTTTGGTATACAACCTCATGAGAAAACGACTGATAGTGCCCGCTGTCAGGCTCAGCTCATACAAGTCGGACAATTTTCCCTGAAACTCGATACCTCCAAAATCACATGCAACGATTTTTATGGCTTGCTGTTTTTCGAGCTCCGCACGAGCCACCCGTTCGAAACCCGGATGAACAACGGCGAAAAATCGATGAGTTTTTCCAATAACATGGTTTTTTACCCGGCGGGCGAGGGCTTTTTCATTGGTGTGGGAAACTTGATGATTCTTCATGCAATCCACGCATAAACTCTATGCGAATCTGATCTAGGAACAAACCAACGGGTCAAGCACAGAAAAAAAAATTTTTTATCCACCGCCCTATATCCTATTCAGCATGTGTCATGCCAAAGAAACCCATTTCATGAGAAATTAATAGTTTTTTAAAAGATTCTTTTCAACCCATTTTTGGACAAGCCACGATATTACATTTTATAATCATAACATAGAGTTAAACCCACAAAACTCACATGTTGTCAAAAATCTTTTTGTACACGAGTATCCGAGCGCATAGGCATCTTCCAAAAATTGAAGCTTGCAAGTTCATCCGGAATGAATACCATCAGCCGCGATGACGGACTCTCCAGGC
>JBFFBT010000242.1:0-9373 GCA_041560255.1 Myxococcota bacterium
CACCGGCGCGCATTGATTGAGCAACATGGCGTCGGCAACATTGAGGCGTGAAAGGGAGAAGAAAAACAACATCAACGCCACTGCCCCAAAAACCCCACGTAAGATCAGCGCTGTACGCAATCGGCTTTCAACCCGGGTGGTCCCAGGAGCAAAACCACATATTGCCATCAACACCCAAATTGCAAAAAACGAACGAAAAAAAACCACCTCAGAGGACGAGAGAGACGCTACTGCCACTTTGGCCAAAGCCGCCATGATGGAAAACAGAAAAAGAGCGCTTACCATCATAACCAGGCCTTTTAGGGGCGAGTCCATCATAGACGGTATTGGTACTCTTTCTCCCCGACTTGTCAACCCCGCAGGTTTCCCATTTCGCCCGCTCTGCCTCGGTCCAAACAGAATCCCCTCACCGAAACCGGTACTTTTGTCCAAATAATATAAGGCGACCTAAAAACCAAGTGCCATTTCATGAATTGATACATAAAAAATAATTTTATTATTCAATAGATGCATTGATATTTACGATTTTTTGAGCTATTTCATGTATCCGGGCGACAAACCCCCTCTCGATGTCCCACTCTCAAGCGAAGAAAAAAACATAACCCCGAGAAAAGGAGGAGTCTCAATGAGCAAGAGAAAATCATGGATAGTGGGGCTAGCCACCGCGTTACCCGTTATTTTCCTGGTAGGATGCGGGACGAGTCAGATCGAGCCCACCAACCCCCTGGAGGCAGCTCAGTCCGGCCTTGCCCACTTTACCAACCTGGTGCCGGATGCCAGATCAATTGACTATGGTTTCGAAAATCTATCCGAGCTGCGCCAAGCCACCTTGGGTCATCCCTACCAAGTGTATGTTTTAGAAGGTGATTTCATGCGCGCAACCGACGAGTGGCGCTACCCCGTCATGGTTCGAGGCGTGCAAAAAGCCTTGCTTACAATCGCAAAACGCGAAAACCGTTGGCAAGCCGTTGATTTCGGAGCGGCGATTTTGGCCAAAGATTTGGAAAACCACGAAAGAGCGCTCTCGTACGCCGACAACCGGGTCGACAACGTAAAGATTTTACTTCGAAACCATGCGGCCAGATGCGACTTTTTGATGTTCAAGCTTCCATCCCAGGATCTGTACTCCTGTGACATTCATCCTTTGTCGTCCGCGAAGCGATATCTAGAAAAAACCGCAGGATATGGACGCGAGCACTACAACTTTGACGAGCTTTTGTCCCTCATGCCCAGCTCGGTAGAAGAATAAAAAGGAGGATATCATGAAACGCGCCATATCCGGTTTTATCACGATGGTTTTTTGTTTGGGAGCCTTTGAAGCCTATGCAGACGGTGTTCTAAATGTCAAGGAGGTCACCCAAGAGTACGATCAATGGTGTTGGGCGGCTACAAGCCATATTATCTTGAGTTACTACGGAAAAACTCCATCCCAATGCCAAATTGCAGATTATACCCGAACCGTGGCCACCTGGCATGATTTTGGAAGCGTCAACTGCTGCAACAGCTCTTCCACCTCTGGGTGGAAATGCAACTACTGGAACTACAACTGGGGTCAAAAGGGAGCCATCAACGACATTTTATCCTATTGGGGCGTCGGCAATTCGACCGTCAGCTCCGCCTTGACCCAATCAACCGTGGTAAGTCACATTAATTCCGGCAAACCCTTTATCATCCGTTGGGGTTACAAATCGGGCGGTGGACATTTCATCGTGGGTCACGGTATCCAGGGTAACAATTTGTACTACTCGGATCCTTGGTACGGAGAAGGTAAAAAAATTGCAACGTATACTTGGGTCAAATCAAACTCTTCAAAAGACTGGACCCACACCAACACCATGACCCAATCGGGTCCCGGGCCCAACCCGACTCCTACACCCACACCAACCCCGGGTCCTACCCCTACACCTACACCCGGCCCCACTCCGACTCCGACACCAAATAACAACTCCTGTGTTGGATACTGCGGAAACAAAGCTCCCGGGGGATGTTGGTGTGATAATCTGTGCGATAATTACGGAGACTGTTGCGCCGACAAAAAAGCAGCCTGTGATGGACCAAGCCCGACCCCGACTCCGGGACCTACTCCCACCCCGACCCCGGCACCGACACCCACCCCGACACCCAACATCAACTCATGTCAGGGTTATTGCGGGAACAAGGCTCCCGGAGGATGCTGGTGCGACAACTACTGTGAAAGCTATAACGATTGTTGCACGGATAAAAAACAAATCTGCGGTTGAGAACCACCTTTTATGAAACCAACCTGAGACCATCCAAGCTCCTACAAAGAATGCTTCGGATGAAACCAGAAGTGCAAACGGGACAGGAGTCTCTCGAACGCAAGCTTCGTTATCATTTATGGTTGAACTAGAGCCCGGCTCAAAACGGCCCCAAATCCCAACTCATCATAAATATGCATAAGCTTACAGCACAACCCCCAGTCATGAGAAATCCCAACAATGTACCCATGGGGAGCTTTCGCAGGTAGTGCGCTCGGATGGTCAACACGATAGCCGCAAGCCCAATTATGCCGGACACCAGACCAGCGATCGCTGCGAATCGAGCCCAAGGTACCAGCCCGAACAAGAGCAACATTTCGGATTGCTCGTAGGTTACTCCCAAGGCGCCTGCCATGACAGCCGGCGCAACCACGGCGAAAAAAGCCGCCGTCCAAGTTGCAACCCGGGACCATCCCGCGGGGACGGCATCGCGTTTTTCGATTTTCCTACCAAAGGGAGCAATGCTCAGCACCAAAAATCCGATGATCGACACCAGGATGCTGATACCGGCCCATACCCCGGGTCCGGCCAGGTTTTTTTTGTCTTCCAATGCCTTTACCAGCATGCTGGGAACAAAAGAAGACCTGAAGATGGGCGCATAAAATACGGGTTTTTTCAGTTTGTCGACGCAGCTCAAGTCCGGCTTGTCGTTGGGTTGGTCGAAAAAGGCATTGAGCATATCACCCGCACAATCGACCGATCGAGAAGGTCCATGTCCGGCAAAAGGAAACTCCACATAGGTACCCCGGGTAAATCCGGGCAGAATGGCTTTGGCAAGTTGCGCAGGGGTGATAGGATCCATGCCGCCTGCGATCAACATTGCGGGAATCTGGGTTGTAACCCCTGCATATTCGGCCGCATCTCGAGGAGCCAGGCTCCCATTGCATACGTCGGCCCGCTGTTTGATAGATTCGGGCGTATAGATGGCCGCACCGAGTACCGGAAAAGCCTGCAGGTCCGCTTGTGCCGCAACGGCTTGTGCCGCAGCGTCTCCATCCAAACAAAAAATCGTGTTGTGCATTCCCGGACTCATCATTCCAAAATCCATGGCGGCGGCCAGGGCAATAGCTCTGAATATGGTCTGATCGCGCCGTTCAACGGCTTCCGACCAGGCATGGATCAATCCGGGTAATGCGGGGTAATTATCCTGTTCGTAGAAAAGCATGAAAGGCAGAAAGGCAACCACATCTGTAAAGAAATATGCTTTGCCGCCGGGATACCTTTCCTTATCCAATACCTCTACAGAAATCGGTTTGCCTTTGACCGAAAGGGTGGCCTCGCGGATGCGTTCGCCCAAGTTGGGATAGTGCTTGGCGCAATCGGTCTGGGCTTTGCAAAGCGCATCGAGCTTTTTGAGATCCTGATCATACCACTGCACCGTGCGCCAGGCCCAGGAATTGTTTTGGACATCCAAAGGTACGATCGAATCCAAAACAATCGCTCGGATTCCCTCCGGATCGACCTTGAGGTAGGCCTGTCCGAGGATGGTTCCATAGGAGATCCCCCAAACATTCCATTGCGTATGCCCGAGCGCGATGCGCAGAGCTTTCACATCCCGGGCGTTTTCGATGGTATTGTAACCGCTCAAATCCACTCCATGGGAGGCGGCCCTATTCGAGCAATCCAGCATGCCGGTGATTTGGGAGGCCAAGTGCTTTTCAAACGTTGAGACATTGCTGACTTCCGGCTTGCGAAGCGAGTAGAAAGGACAAAAATCATCCGAATACCCGATGCCCCTTTGCTCCAGGATATACATATCCCGGTGCTTGCGAATGCCATGGTCCTTGAAACGCTTGAGATAATAGGTGGCCTTGGCTCCGGGACCTCCGGTTAGATAAATGATGGGATCGTCCCGCTTTCCGGGTGTGAGCTTGGAGGTGTCATCGGAGTGATCATCCTCCCATTTGGAATTGAGCTTGATAAAATGCAACTCGATCATCCGTGAGTCCGGCTTTTCGCGGTTTTCGGGCACCTGCAGCAATCCACACTCGATCTCCCCGGGCTCGTACTCGATTTCTCCTCTGAATGGGCACACAATCGTATCGATCCGATAGGTATCCCGCTCAAAGAGTGGATCGGGAGCTTCGACGGCTTCGGTCGTAGAAAGTTGTGGCTGATTTTTTGCCCAAACCAGTCCAGACAAGCCGACAAGCCCGAAAGCGATCAATAAAAATATTGATTTCATATCAGATCCTTTCATGATACCGGCAACCAGGTACTCTAGACCCAAGCCAGAATAATTTTCAAGAAAACTCCAAGATTTCGCCCAGGATTCGACAAAGTATGCGGGTATCGTTATACTCGCAACCCTATTTCGTGCATTTTTCTATTCAACAGCAGATCAGGGTTGTTTCGGTTGGATATCTGATACAACGGTTTTGCTGGATGGCACGCACAGGAGGTTGGATCGACCGACGGTGAGTTTCTGCTGTTTACCGAATTGATTCGACACCACCACCTCCTTGCCCGTTATAGATGATTTGATCTGGTAACACACCAGATGTTGTTGTGGGTTGTTGACCGGATACTCTTTGCCGCCATGCCACTTGATGACCGGATTGCACAATGCCACCGGGATGACCGAAACCGGCACTTCTTTTTCCGCTCCAAACTGATCCCGAAGTCCTACAACTATCGGCTCACCCTGGAAACCCTTGACAGGATAGCACTTGAAGTGATCCAGAGACAAAGGCGGGAGGCAAAACATACGGAATTTCCAGCGGCGGTCTTGGAATGAAAACGGACCGAACCAGCTCGCCCCCCCGGTGACGTCACCAATATAACTCCCCCAATAGGTTTGCTGCACGCCTGCCGGATTGTCCGTAACCGGCGATTGCTCCCCTCCGTTGGGATCAAAAACCACCCAGTACTTGAGCCCGGCTTGTACCGTGACCGGATTGAGGAGATCGGCCCCTTGCCAGGCATTCGTCTGATTTATGGGAACATAGTTCGTGTTGCCCAGGTTCGCGAGGGGTTTGCTCGGAGATCCTCCGTCATCACTCCAAATGGCCAATGCGATCGGACCCGTCGACTCTCCCGTAAATACTTCGATTCGATCAATCGTGACCGAGCTGGTGGGTACAAAAGAAATGCCCACCATGGGGCCACCCATCGAAACGTTGTCGAGATAGTCGTTGTTCAGATAATTGTTGCCCTCACAAGGTTCTTCACCGGAAACGCCGTCGTCCGCCACGATCCCTTCGGCTCTGACAGGCATTTGTTCCGATCGGCTGAATGTAATTCCGCGATCTATCTTCGAGCTCAACGTTGGGCTGAATGTTTCCTCCGCCATGGCGTCAACCTGCAGAAACAGCATCCCTACCCCGAACACACCCATCAACGCCATCCATCCAAAGCTTCTTTTCCATATCGACATGACTAACTCCTTCTCGGTTGGTTGACAGAACGATATCCAACTTAGTGTAAAAAAGATTGAAGAGCCTGTTTGATCCACCCCCTTTGTATGAATGATTTATGCCGACCCAGCAAAACGCGCTCCCCCGCCGCGAACACCCGTATATCTATAAAAATGGAATTTTGGTATTAAGTAGTTACAGGCGAATCCAGCCTGCAGTCAAGCTATTTGTAGATTGAATTCAATATACAATACTGTATCAATCGAAGATTCTACAAAGCTTACAACGATTTCGAGCCATACTTTCAAGAAAGGAATCCATATGAAATGTCTCGCTGTCAGAATATTGATTGTGATTGGAATCATGATTACGGCATCTCGACCACGGGCCGAACTTTCAGATCTTATGGTTGATGCCAAGAGACTGAATAAACGTATCGAAAAATTGGCACAATTCGGCATAAATTCTCAACGAGGCATTGATCGGGTGGCTTTCAGTCGGGCTGATATTCTGGCACGGAAATATATCATTGATTTGATGAAACAGGCAGGTCTTCAAGTGAACATCGATCCGGCCGGAAACATAATAGGACTTAGAAAAGGAAGCGAGAGCAAATTGCCTCCCATCATGGTGGGTTCACACCTCGACACGGTACCCAATGGAGGAAAATATGATGGAGCCTTGGGCGTTTTGGCTGCCGTAGAGTGTGCGCAGATTTTTTATGAAAATCATATCCGCTTGCGCCATCCATTGGAGATAGTTGTTTTTGTGGACGAAGAAGGAGGTTTGATCGGCAGCAGGGCCATGACGGGCAGGTTGACGCCACAGATTCTTATGCAACCCACCCTTAGCGGCAAGACCGTTCAAAAGGGAATCTTGGCCATCAAAGGAGATCCGGAGGGCATTCAAAAAGCGGCCCGACAAAAAGGTGAGATCAGAGCCTTTGTGGAGCTTCATGTCGAACAGGGTCGCGTGTTGGAGTCAAAAGGCGTACAGATTGGGATAGTTGAGGGAATCGTAGGTATTCGTTGGTGGGAAATAATTGTGCAGGGCGAATCCAATCACGCAGGCACCACACCCATGCACATGCGAAAAGATGCCTTGCTGGCCGCGGCAAAATTAATTCAAGCCATAAATAAGGTCGTCAACAGCGTGTCTGGAAAACAGGTCGGCACGGTAGGTAAAATCAAAGTCGAACCGGGGGCGCCCAATGTCATTCCCGGTAAAGTGACCATGAGTTTGGAGCTTCGGGATTTATATGCAAAAAAAATGGATATGCTTTTCAAAGAGATTTACAAACAAGCACAAGACATCGCAAAGAAAACCCAAACCAGGATTGATTTCGTACCCTCAGATGTGAATGCGGCACCTGCCGTCACAGATCCCATTTTGAAAAAACAGGTTCAAGCCGCGGTTCAATTGCTTGGACTGACTTCTCATTGCATGCCTTCAGGCGCTGGGCATGACACCCAAGAGATAGCAAGAATTGCTCCCACGGCCATGATTTTCATTCCCAGCAAGGCAGGTATCAGCCACAATCCTGCCGAGTACTCGACTCCCATCGATGTGGCAAACGGAACCAATGTGCTCCTACATACCATCCTTGGGACTGATGCAACGCCATCGGATTGATTTTTTATCAACAATATAGTTTCTTTCACTAGTGTCCAATACATCTCCCGAGCCGAGCCCGACTCCCAATCCAGGCAATTCTTACGCAAACCCCGAAGGAGGCGATTATTGCGATTGGATGGCTCCCAGTGGTTGCTGGTGCATCGATCAATGTGAGTGGTTCGATAACTGTTGTCCAGACAAAAAACAGATCTGCGGATAGGTTTTTAAGACGTAGTTTTTATATTACTCCTGTCGGTGTACGCAATGTTGATGCATCAACGAGAGTAGTATCCGGCACACCGATAGTTGTCGGCGTTTCGGATTTTGGAGCTGGGGCTCAAATTCTGGGCGTTGGAACATCCATAGACGACATCGTCGGTACCGGCAGTTACATACCAATGGCTGGCTTCGTGCAGTACCACAGAAGCCTTCATCCGGCTGTCTAAGTTCCAAAATCCGCCGCAAAGCCAAATGCGATCGGCTTGGTTTTTATACACATACGCGATGGCATTGCAGGTGGTGCAGGTATAGAAAAAGCTTTTCCCCATTTCGTTGTAAATTCGAGCCAGGTTGTTCAACACCGTGGACTGGGAGGTACCGAACCATTTATTGTAAAAGTTGGTGTCGTCGCGGGTATTGTAATAGGCTCCCGCGGTTTGGCTTCTCCCGTAGGATTGTGCGCTTCTTGCGGTGCTGGATTGGCTGGAGGAACAACCGCTGTCATACAAAGGCAGGTCGACATCGGATCGTTGAATGGGATTTGTGACTTGCATCGCGATCCGGTTTGATTCGACCGTGTGATAGAGAGAAGGATCGATATCGCCGAATACCGGCGTATTTCCTGCAGAGTCGGCCGCGACGAAGGGCTGGCGGGTGCTGTAACGGATGCTGTATGCTCCGGGGGATTGGATGTCATATTGCGCTGCGATATCAAACTCTACCGAAATCGATTCGCCCGGTTCGAGTCGAATCCAGTCTTTTTCTTGGGGCTCCAATCGAAATGCCAGCTTGCCGATATACTCGACGGGTTGGTTGTCGTGCTCGACCATGAGAATATCCTGCTCGAAGCCGCGTAGGGGTGTTTTGTAGCTCAAGAAGTACCCGGGTTGATCGGATACATTGACCAGGCTGAACCGCATCAAGGTCTCTGAGCTGTCCGAATCGACCAACGACAGCTCTCCGATTAATTGTTGGGAGGCGCCATGGTTGGATTCGGTGACCTCGTCACTGAGTCCACAGCCCGATAGAACCAAGAGGGATGCCAGCATGACCACATGTAGTAGGAAAAATATTCTGAAATTACCTCTCATTTCCTTTCCTCCTTACTTCTTTCTCGCCTTGGGTTGAGTTACTTCACTTGCCTTCCTACAAATTCTTTTCTCGATGCAGCTGCATTTCATTTTTTCAAGGTAATCACCTCCTCTCAGTCAATGAAGTACACACTTGATACATCGTGTGAAACATCACATTTCTCGAGCAGGCTCTTTTCCTGAGGCCATCCATACAACCAAAGCCTATACCTTTATCTAGATTGAACACCTTGATGTAATATAATATGTAAAAATATACACAATGCAATATAGGCAAATAGATTTATAATATAATGCAACTTTATTTTATTTGTTTCTAATATATGACCGGAAAATGCTGTAAATATTATTTCAACTCAATGTTTTAAAAATACAATTTGGTCTATAAAAATATTTGGCAAAATGCATTAATGGCTTAATCATGTAAATTAACCAATCAATGATATTATTAAATTTTTTGTTTTGCTAAAATTATTTTCAATAATTCTGAAAGAATCAGGGCCTATAGCCTCGAGTACAAGCGTGGTACCCGGAATGGGCCGTGGTGGGTGTCGTGACCAGAGATAGCTCTACGTCAAAGGTCGTTCAAACCATGTCATGATGCGATATCAAGTCTGCACCGGGACACGCAGCCCATCGATCAGGCACTCGCCAAGCTGCATCACTCCGTGTCTGCCCTGCACGTAAAAAAGCACGATCTTGACAAAACCCAAGCAATCGATTTTCGCGAGCTCCTCGAGCTGCTTTTCATCCACGGGCTCCTTGCTGATCAGATCGTAACAACCATCCCGATCCCGCACCAACAGATACAACG
>JBFFBT010000243.1:0-9248 GCA_041560255.1 Myxococcota bacterium
CCGTTTAGCTTTCTTCAGGGACGGCTACCCATCTGAAATTGAATGATTTTACAAAATAGTTACCAATTTTGAAAAATAAACGGTTGTCGTTTCTTGACCTTGTTGGTCTTTATTAAAGAGATGTTTTTAGGTGTGATTTTAAAAAATAGTATTTTAGTAATATTAAGATGTACATGCATGTGGATAGCGAAAAATAATGCAAGCAAGATCATTGTGTTAGATAGAATAAATCAATGTCATAACGAGATAGAAGGAAGATGATTATGTATATGCTTGAATGGATAATTAATATCGTCCAGATTTTTAGGAGATTCAATCGTAAACAACGGTGGAATTTTCGATCCCGAGATCCCCCTAAAGTTAAAGTAACGATGTTTTTATTATAGTTTACTATATTTTGGTTGTTTAGAAAAAATTGATTTGCCATTTGACAGTATTGGTATGTTGATAAGTACCACTAAGTAATATATGGCAAAATAACATTAGTATTTGTTTGACAAATAGTGGAGGTGATTATCATGAAAGTTGATGCAAAAATAATTACTTATATTTGTTTCATAACAGGCTTTGTTTTTCTTCTATACTCTTGTGGAGGTGAGCAATTTGAAAGTGAATCATACAACTTAATTGCAGAAACCCCAATGTATAAAAATACATTAATACATGTTGGGCAAGGTGTTGAGCGATATATGCGGATGGAATGTGGTTATAAATGTGTGCGATATATTATAAATGATCTCAAACAACGTGAATGTGCTGAATATGAATTGGATTGTGTTACTGGACAGCCAAAATCTATTAAGTTGTATAAATCACAAAACCATAATCAGATCTTTGGACCACATCCAGAAGGAGGCTATTATGGTTGTGGAATAAAAGCTGCGCAAAATGCTCTTTATTATCTCGGTGTAGATGTTTCACAGGTGGAGATTTCAAATTGGATTACACGTTATGATGTTCCTTTCTCGAATAAAATTGCGGTAGTACCCGGTGATCTAAGTGGAGGCTTACAAAAGTTACTTAATCAATATGGTCATGGAACTTATAGAGTTCGAAGACATTCTGGGAAAGGTCCACAGGATGTCATCGATGAGTTAAAAAGAGGTTTTCCTGTCATTGTATTGGCAAATAACGGAGATCACTGGTTGACGGTAACTGGATATAAAGAATTTTTCAAGTTTTTTGTAATTGACTACCCACCACATGCAGGAAATTGGGTAGGTGATCTTGGTATGTTTTTTGACGGCCTTCCAGAATGGGTAGACCTACTACCGATAGACATAATTTTTACGAGATTTAAGACATATAAGTCAGGAAGTATGATTACGATTGAGAGATTGCCTGATCCGACGCCAACACCAACGCCAACTTCGCATCCGACTCCACCGCCGGAACCAACACCTCCTCCCAATGGCCATATACCTTAGAATGCTTTTTACAAGCTTGAAGCTTCATGTTGGGATCAGCTTCTGATGAGGTAGGTTCAGTATAATCAGGATTGAATAGATGTCAAATCACCTAATTTAAAACTCTATCCTCAGACCGAGGCGTACCTGTCTGGGTAGTTGGTATCGGTTGGTTCTCAAGAAATCGGGATCTATGGTATTTGCTGCCAGCTCTTGGTTTTGGACTATCGACACGGCTTCCTGGTTGTTGAGCAAGTTCATAACATCTAGTAGTAGTTGAGCTTTCCATCCGTCTCCGATTTCAAAGATGTAATCTAGATGTAAATCCAGGTTGTAGGTGTCTTTTGTGCGTCCGTATTTACCCCGTTTTCCAATTGGGATCTCGCCGGCGTTTTCATATAAGAAATGATATCCCAATCCTGTTATCGGTGTTCCGGACTGATAACGTCCAACGACACCGATTGTCAGGCCAATCTCAGTTGTGTACACTCCGCTTATGGCCAGCATGTGAGTACGATCTGTGTTTAGAAATCCGGATCGTCCTTGACCATCCATTGTAGCCGGTAAATTCTCTATGCACTTTTCATCCAGAGTAGGGCAGAGCGCCTGAATTTCCTCAAAAATGTATCGAGTATTGGTGGGAAAATCAAACAGTGAAGTAAGATTTGGATCACTTTGACCGTTATCATTTCTAAACAAGCCTTCGTAATTACCCCAGAGCTGACTGATTCGATACCATGCGAAAACCTGCCATCCGTCCATAAAGTCTTTTCTAAGAGTAATTTCAAGTGCATCATATTTTCTCTCCGGATCAACCCAACAATTTGGGTGTTTGGGTGGACAGGTGTTGTTGAGATGCGTTCCAGGGTTGGCCAGGACATATGGTCCGAACGAAGAAAAGTCTGCCATGATGCTTTCTGCTACTGCAAGCTGAAGGTCTTCAAGCACTTGACCTACTTCTCTGTGTATCCAGCGAACGCCTAGGTTCCAATCATCGAATATCTCATACTCTGCTCCCACAACCAGCTCGTCTTGATACTGGTTTTTGGTACCAGGGCGGATTTGGTTTTTTTCTTCCCCGACAGTTACGAAGTGTCTTCCGCTTCCTTCCACCGGAGTTTCGCCGGGGGCAATCATTTGATCTTTTTCGGTAAATCTACTATCATTATCGCTGTCATAGAAATCTGCTCTGGTGATTCCGTAATCCTTGGAGAACAAACGAACCGCTAAAATGTTGGGTACTTTTTCAAAAAATCGGCCATAATGAGCGAAAATTTTTCCGCGACCCTCTCCGGTGAAATCCCAAGTTGCTCCAATTCGAGGGGAAACATTATCGGAAAAGTCGAATGTATAATCGAGCTCGCTTCCGATGATTTTTTGGTATTCGGCGCGCACTCCGAGTGATAGGGTTAAGTTTTCGATAGGTGCCCATTGATCTTGTATAAACAGACCGATGTATTTCGACTCGGTGGCGGCTTTTGAGCCATCGATGATACCTCGGAAAATACGAAATATGGGTGTTCCGTCGTCTGCGAGTAGTTTTCTAATTAAAACGCCTGTTTCGGTTTCGTACTCCGCTCCAGAGCCAGGTTCAGTAAAACGAATGCGGGGTCCGGTATAGTCTCTTATGGTGTCAAAGCCGATGTCTTCGTACGTTATTCCGTATTTGACTGTGTGTCGGCCAAGCATCTCGAAATAATTTGTGGCTTTTAGATGATATTGATAATTTTCACTGATTTGATTTCTGGCTATATATCCGAGACCACCGCTGTAGATGATCGATCCGCCGCCATCGACTTGAGTATAATCTGAGATCCTCGTGGTTTCGTTTTTGGCTGTTTGATAGTATTCATTTCTCGCTCTGGCCACCTGGGCTTCAATACTCATCCAATCTGTGAGTACGCCTTCATATCTTATGACTTGGTGGTTACCTCCCATTTCTATTTCGCTGAATCCGTTTTCGCTCTCTCCCAATATATCTTCATTGTTTTGCGGTCCCATTTCTGATCTGCCAGGATCGCCGAACAACGTGGCATCCAATTTATGGCCGGGAGCTATCGACCAACTTAATTTGGCTGCATATGCCTGCTGGCTGCGTACGGTTTTCCATTCTCTGTTTCCCAAAGGATAATCGATGGTGCCATCCCCGTTGGGATCCCATTCCGCAACTTGCCTGTAAATCGTACGTTGCTGCGGATTGATCGCTGCGAAGAAAAACAACTTGTCTTTTACCAACGGTCCACCCAATGTGGCTCCTATATCCCATTCTTCATACCCAGTTTCATATGCGTTTCCTTGCATGAGAGAAACCGGCCTCCGGGTGGCTTCTAGATCTCTTGGTTGGTAGAAACTGTAGACCGAGCCGTGAAACTCATTGGTGCCGCTTTTGGTAAGCACGTTGACCACTCCACCCAAGGCGCTTCCGTATTCGGCTTCGAACCCGGCGGTCTTGACTTGTACGGTCTCGACGAAGTCGAAGTTGACGCCGCTTCCTAGAGAGCCGTAGCGGATTGAATAGGAGCCGAGGGAGCCATAGCCGGCGTTGGTAATGTTGACGCCGTCGATGATGTACGTGTTTTCCAGTCCCGAAGCTCCGGAGATGGAAGGGTTGTTGCCCAACATAGCGGCTCCCGGGTCGGATACCCCGGGCGCCAGGGACATGCTGGCGCTTACCGAGCGGCCGACCGGCATGCGTTTTAGAAAGTCGGACGACAGATCACTGCTTACCGATATTTTGGAGGTGTCGATTGCCGGGACCGCCGATCCGGTGATCTCGATGATCTCGATTTCCTTGCCGGTCTCCAGGATGATGTTGGCTTTGGATTTATGCTCCAATTTGACTTGAATGCCTTTGATGCTCACGGCCCGAAAACCCGGTACGGTTAATTTCAGATCGTATGATCCCGGAGGAAGGTATTCGAACTTATACTGTCCTTTGGAGTCGGTGGTCGCGGTACGCGCACCCCGGGCTCCTTCAATCACCACATCGACATTGGGTTGAGGTTGTCCGTCTTCGTCTTCGACCACACCGAATATCTCGCCGGTAGTCGTGGCTTGTCCAAAAGTAACTGATGGGAATGTAATAATGGATAAAAGTAAAAAGCCAGATAGAAATTTTTGGATGTTCATCGATTCCTCCTGCCGTTTGCTTGCTATAGGTGTTCGATCGCTATCAGTTCCTGCAATGCAAATTACCGTCGTCGCATTCATGAGTGGGGCATTCTTTGTACTCACCCCAGAAAAGACAGCCGTTCTTGTCTTGCAGACAAATGCGCACCTTGCCTTCTTTGCATTGGGAGGATTCGTATTCCGGACACTCATCATCGCATACACCGCAGGTATGATCGTCCTTGCAGAATCCCGACTTGCAGATTTCATCCTGGTTTTTTACATCCCAAACATTGCAACCATTCTCATCCACGATGCAGGGCACCAGATAAATTTGGGGTGCATCTCCAAATGTTTCTGCTTCATGGCACAGTTTTGTGTCTAGATCGTCAGCGTCACATGCATGAACGCAACAACTTCCTTTGAGTGTACAAGCAGGTCCTTCTTCCGGGTGCTTCGAATCGCCACATTGTCGACTTTCCCAAGATCTGCATCCTTTTTCATCGGCATTGCATATACTGTATGTTCCGTTCAAGCAGCTTGTTCCGCCGAGGTAGTCGCATTCGTGGGTGCAATCGAAGGACTCTGCTTCCCCGCATCCCCACAGGCCCAGCAACGTGAGGAATACCGAGGAGAGGATGAATGGGGGTAATCGTTTTCGACCTAACATAGTTTTTCCTTTCTCTCGAGCAAGGTGCGTTTTTGCGCCTCGCAACTCATGACCAAACCAACAAATGTGCTTTCCCGTCATGATCTGTTCGTGAAAGCACACGAATCCACACTCGACTACCGGATGGATTTGTTTGTGACATCTCAATAATCAGTCATCAGGTACGCTATTGGGTCATACAAACATTCGCAATTGAGGATTTCATATTTAATATTCTTTGTGGGATACTTACTCTTTGGGTGAATGTCAAGCGATTCGTGTCGGGTTCAAGCCGGAGTGACCAAGAAATGTAACTATTTTCTTGCTTTGTAGGCGGTTTGGTACTAGATTATTGCGTCCCCGGCGGGGTTTGATGTTGGGAGGTTTTGGTATGGCGCGTGTAACTGTTGAAGATTGTTTGAAAATTGTTCCAAATCGGTTTGCCTTGGTGTTGTTGGCCACCAAGAGAACCCGTCAGCTTTTGGATGGATCGCATCCTCTTGTCAGGGCGAAAAACAAACTACCCATCGTTGCTTTGAGGGAGATCGCGGCCGGCAAAGTCCGCCTTAAGGGCGCCGCGGCAGCCGAAGCTTTGTCCAGCGACGATCCAAGTCCCGTATACTAGCATATTCATTCGGTTTCTTCACGCTTGTACTTCGATATAGCTTTTGCCTATAAGAAAAAGCAATTGCTTGTAGATTTCCAGATCCGGCAGATCGCATTCATCCAGGATATCTTGGACTTGTTCCCGGTTATGTACGCGTTGCAAGATCTCGAGTTGATTCTTATCGAGATCGCCGAGCGCGGGCTTCATCGGTCTTGTGAGCCCAAATTTGGTTTGAGGAGAGGGGATCTCGGGACGGATGCGTTCCAGCTCGTCCTTTTGCCGCATGGCTTCCATCAGCAACTCCTCGGTGGTTTGAGACAGCTCTCGATTGAATTTCTCTCCGGTGGGAGCCATGAGGGTGAAGAAGCCTTTTGACCAAGTCACGATACGTGAAAACGCCTTGCGGGGCTCCAGATCGGGCAGGCCGTCGATGGCTGCGAAAAAGATTTTCCCCTCCCGCATGTAAAAACGGCCCTGTTGATCATTGGATCGTACGATCAAGACGCCGCTTTTTTTGCTGGTGGAAAAAAGCTGCAATAAATCCGGTAGAGGCACTTCATCAATCATGCCGGACATCGGGCTGGATGGGCGGCTTTTTTTGGCCGAAGTCTGTTCCATGATGCGCTTGAGTTTGCGGTTTTCGGCAAGGTTGTCTATTTTTTCATCGGATTCAAGTGACACCAGTTTTAGGATGGAAGTACCGATTAAAATTCGGTCGCCCTCATGCAAATCGGATTTGGCGATCTTTTCTCCATTGACGAATGTGCCGTTGGTGCTTCTGAGATCTTGGATTACAATCTGATCGTTCGCAATGGATATCCTGGCATGTTTGCGAGAGACCATGTCTTCAACTAAAACCATGTCTGTCTCGGAGCTTCTCCCGATCACAACCTCACGATCGGTCGATAACAAGAACATACCTCCTTGGTACTTGCCTGAAATAAATTTCAAGGCCCATCGTTTCGGCAATTCTTCAACCGCTCCGTTGGAACCGGACATGATAACACTCCCGCCAGATTCGAGGAAAACCGCACCCTCCCGATTGACCGATCGGATTCAGTCTGCGAAGTCTCCAGTGTCGACCGATAGTTTTGCTTTGGAGACTAAATATACTCTTCTTCTTTTCTAACCATGTTGATATAAACTTGGCAACTTTTGTTGTCTGGATCGAGCTTTAAAACTTCTTGCCATGTCTCTACGGCTTCATTCAGGTTACCCATCGAATACAGTGTTGCTCCCAAATGGATTCTGGCGGCCAAATAATCTGATCTTTCTGTGATGATTTGTCTGAACTCCTGCAGCGCTTCTTCATATTTTTCTTGCTCACGCAGGCACTGAGCCAATTTGAGCCGAATGTCTACAAATCCCGGACCCATTTCGAGTGCCTTTCTATATTCTGCTTCGGCCCGGTGGTAGATGCCGAAAGTGCCCATCACATCGCCGATTTCAGCGTACATATTGGCGATTTTTCCTTTGGTGAGGGCGTCGAGCTCTCCGGGTTTTCTCTTTGAGGTCGACAAAGTTCGGTTAAATACCTCTTTGCCTTGTTGATATTGACCCAGATCATTGTATGTCACGGCAAGATGCAGCGCCGCTTCCACATAACCAGGGTTGAGCTTTATGGCCTGTTCAAAACATTTCTGAGCTTTTTGAAGCATACCTCGATCATGATAAATGACACCCAGCATGTTGTATGCATCCGCAAAGCCATCGTGTAGGTCCAATACCTTTTTGAGATAGGCTTCGGCTTGGTGATATTCTTTTTTCTTAAAAGCTTCGGCGCCCAACTTGAACCATTCTCTCGTATTAATCTGTGTCATGTTGTATGACCTCCTTCGAAAGAAAACGTTTCTCGTAGGTTGCCCGATTCAATATGGTTCTATCCCACCGGCAAATCGCCACGAGCTGCCTTCTTTGTGCAGGATGAGTTTTTCATGATGTTGGTTTTCCTTGTTCTGATCATCCACACGGGCAATGATCAGGATTGACTGTATCACTTGTGCCTCGGTTTGATCGACCAAAATATTAACATTTTTTGACAGCATGGCTCGAGCGCCCTTGCTTTGGTATTCGGTTTCCAGTTTGCGAACGAGATTTTTCCTGCCAACGAGAGTGCCTCCGTATTTTGGGGAGATCGCTTTCGTAAGTCGTTCACATGATTGGCTTTCTAAAGCGATCCGGCGCTCCCGAAGTGCAGACAAAATGCTACGTAAATCCGTCAAAAGTCCGGATCGCACCAGGATACCCGAAGGCTGGCTGCCAAGTTCGAGGTGGATGGGGCCGGTGTACTGCAATCGTTTGGCTTCTATCGTCATCCGGCCGTCGATGATATCATTATCGATTGAAACGTTATCATCCAGTCGAATACGCAGCCCACCGTATACCGTAAACAATTGTCTGAGATCGGTCTCCAAACGCCCCGGCCCACCCAGATTATCTTCATACCGAACATCAACCCGGCTCATCATTCCTCCGGCGTCCATGTGCTCGGCATCCTTGAAAATTTTTTCGCAAAAAGAAAGTATTCTATCTTGTTCTTGACTGCAACAGGGTAAAAGAAAGCAGCCAAGAAGCAGCGCCATCATCAAGCGGCTTGTCACGGTGTCGAAGCCCCCGATGTTTGTGTTTTTTTATCAGAGCTCGGCTCGGATGTTTTTCGATCCGAGGTCGTTTTTGATATGGATTCAAGAAGATTTTTTGCCTGCCGGATGTACTCTCCCTGGGGGTATTTCTCGATTAAGGATGTCAGGGTGTCTCGAGCTTTATCATGATCCTTCAATTGGTGCAAGGCTTCTGCCTTACAATATAAGGCTTCTTCCGTAAACTGAAGATCGGCATATTCATTGAGGAGCTCTTCAGCTCTCCATAGCATACCCCGCGCTCGGTTGCGATTTTTGTAAAATCTCATGGTGTAATGAACGCGCTTGGCCATTTTTAACCGAGCCTCTAAAAGTAGTTTTCTGCCTTCTTTGGCATACTCGTCTTGGGGAAAGCTCGCCAGATATTGCTGTAATGCATCAATGGTTTTGGCGGTCTCCGATTGATCTCTCTCATAAGCCGGTGGTGCAAACCACCAGTCGTCCGGGATTCTTTGATAATAGCAATATCCAATGCGATACATGGCGTAAGGGACTTTTTTGTGCTTGGGGTGGAGCTTGATGAAGTTGTTGAATCCATCGGCTGCTTCCAGGTAGCGGTCACGTCCCAAATCACATTCAGCCAGCATGAGATCCGACAGGGTTGCATAGGTTGAATACGGGTATCTATTTTTCACAAACCTAAAATATTCGGTCGCTTTGAGGTAATCTCCGTCGTCATATTCTTTTTTACCCTTGTCGTAATTGGCCTTGGCCGAGCTCTGGTAAGAAACCTTGGGTTTTTCTTTTGGCCCTGATGCACAACCCATGATGAAACCTGCAATCACCCACAAGATGGTATGTTTGGCTAAAAATCCTGACACTCTTTGAACTCCTTATTC
>JBFFBT010000244.1:0-9237 GCA_041560255.1 Myxococcota bacterium
CAATAACTGGGTGGGATATATGTTTTCATTCCCGATTTTCTCGTACAGGTGAGTGCGTTTCATGGCATCGATAACTTTGTCTTTAAGTCCACTGAAAGAAACCTCCAGCCCTTCGAGTCTCAAACGATCGACCAGACTGGAGAGCATTTCCTCTCCGGAAGCATCGATTTCATTGATTCCGTGTGAGGCGATGAAAACGTGTCTGAGATCGGGCATTTCCGATACCACCTCGAGTACTTCATCCTCCAAATAGGATACATTGGCGAAATTGAGAGGTCCGTCGAAACGTATGGCGGCTATGTATTTGCATTGCAAAAGAGCATGTCGTTTGGCTTCTTTGAAGCTACCATCCGGATGGAGCGAAAGCTCGGCAACATTGGGTTTCATGGTCCGGTAAAGGTAAGCTCCCAGAGAAAGCGCTACGCCCATGAAGATACCGTACTCCAAGTGAGGGGCGAAAAACAAGGTGCCCGCGAAACTGACTACACCGGTAATACCATCGAAACGTTGAGCTTTCCAGGCATGGATGAAACCTTGAAGGTTGAGCAAGCCGAAAACCGCCATCATGATAACCGATGCCAGCACCGCCTGCGGAAGATGATAAAGCAGAGGGGTGAAAAACAACAACACCACTACGACCACGCCAGAAGAAAATACGTTGGAAAGCCCGGTTTGGGCGCCGGCCTGCAGGTTGACGGCGGAGCGGGAAAAAGATCCGCTGACTGCATAACTCTGACCAAAGCAGCCGATGATGTTGCCAAGACCCTGGCCGATCAACTCCTGGTTGGGATCGATCTTTTGATGGGTATGGGTTGCCATGGCTTTGGCGATAGAAATGGCTTCCATGAAACCCAATAGTGATATGATCATCGCCATCATAAAAAGTCTAGGGATCACGTCCCAGTCCAAAGCCGGCAAGGCCAACGAGGGCAGACCTCTGGGAACAGTGGCCACCACGGCTCCTCCTCCGACCAATGTCAGGGCTTTGGGGTCGAGGGCTGAGTTGCCGACCTTGATACGCCAGAGGTTATTGTACTCAGATGCATCTGCTTGATTGGATGTTACAATATGAATTTTGTCTGGATAGTCTTGAAAAGACCCGAGCTCCAAGGAACGGATTTTTTCACGTATTCGGCTGCTTTCTTTTTTACACTGGAGGATCATGCGATCCAACAATCCTGCCAGGTGATGGAGCTTCAACGAACCGTCCTGCGTGGTGGAATCCGTCGGATGCGTACCCGCGAAATCCAAAGAACGTTCGGCGTGGCACTGCAGGCAGGTTGCTTGATCCATATCTTTTGGGTTTTGATCTTTCATGCTTTTGTTGGCACGGGTACGCAACATCTCGAGCTGGCTTCGTTGCTCAATTGTATGATTGTATTGTACAACCAAGTCGTCGAGCAAATCCGATTTCAGATCGTCTAGGCGTACGGTTTTGTTTTGCTCGAATCCGATTATCCAGGAAAGCAGGATGGTTACGACTACCGCCGCTAGTACATTGGGTATTCGTCGATCCAGCTTTTTCAGGCCAATCATCAAGGCAAATGACAATGCCGCCATTGCCACGCTGGGCCAATGCGTAGTTTGGGTCGCAGCCAGAATGACGCGCCAAATGGTTTCGTAGTGGTGTTCGGCCTTGTCGACTTGAACTCCGAAGATCTTTGACAATTGGGAGGTCGCAATGATCAGGGCGGCCGCATTGGTAAAGCCGTTGACCACCGGATGAGAAAGAAAGTTGACAATCAATCCCAATCTGAGAAGTCCCAACGTGAGCTGAAATACGCCGACCAAAAGAGCCAGCAAAATTGCATATGCGATGTACTGCGTGCTTCCGGCGGTGGCCAAAGGTTCTAATGCGGCGGCGGTCATCAAAGAAACCACAGCTACCGGTCCGGTGGCCAGCTGGTTGGATGAGCCGAACAGGGATGCGACCATGGGAGGTAAAAAGGCTGCGTACAAACCATAGTAGGGTGGCAACCCCGCCAGTTGGGCATAGGCCATCGATTGGGGGATGAGCACCAATGCAACCGTGATTCCGGAAATCAAATCGGCTTGCAGCTTGGATTGAGGGTAGTTTTGAAACCAGTTGAGAAAAGGTAGGAGGCGAGAAAGTTTCATGATTGGAACGTTTTCCTCCCGTAAAAATGGAAGTTATCATACTAATTTCTTATTTTTCGCACCAACACAATCATGCAGCCATGTCGTTGTTTGATGACCCTTTTACCATAGTGAAGCCTGATCCCGCAAAGGTTTTATCGCCCATATCAACGAGCAGGATGCCTGGGTTTTGATCGACTGATTCTATTGAAGATCGCAGTGAAAGCAGAAATTGGCCTGTACATGTGGGTTGAAATATTGTAATCTTGATTTTTGATGAGATCGTATGAATGCAGGTAATCTTTCAAAATAGGGAGTATGAGTATGAGTATTTTGTTGGGATGCCCAAAATGTCGTTCGATTCTTACCCTCAATGGAATGATTGTATTGGTTGTGCAAAAGGATAAGATTCGGACTTTGATTGGATTACATGCTGAGCCGGGCAACTACAACTACAGTCTGCCTGATGGAGTCGAGATTGCAGATGGTGAAATTTGGGATTTTTTGTGTCCCATATGCGACACGAACCTCCAGGCTGAAGAGGTCAACCGCTTGTGTAGATTGGAGCTTGTCGATCGGGGTGGACAACCCCGGCAGGCATTGTTTTCACGCCTGGCGGGAGAGCAGGCTACATTTATCGTATCCACTGAAGATCTTGAAGAAAAGTATGGTATCCACGCGAATAACTTTGAAACCGAGTTGGGCTCAATCCGTTATTTCCGTTATTAGCGTCATGGCAGAGTGATCGCGCCGGGAAAAAGCATCGTCGGTCGAAACCAAATTTCAAATCTCAAAAATCAAGTTTTGAGACAGGCACCAGCTAGTGCTCCTGGATGTAATACTGCTCGATAAATCGTTCTTGAACTTGGTAGGACCAGTGCACGTCACGAATAAAGTTTGCAGCGGACTGTATCTCTCCGACTTCTATCAAGTGGATGAATTCGTCGTGTTCTTGTATGGAAGCAAGCTCCCATTCTTTAACAAAACCTTGTTTTCGAGGAAAGTCGTACAATCTCTGTTTCATGATATTGACTACGTTTTTGAGACGCTGATTGGTGGTGAGATTGAGATAACAATTGTGCATTGCAAGATTGGCAGCATAGTATCGGTTGAAATCATCCTTGTCCAAGGCTGCCTGCATTTCATGGTTATGCTGCTGCATGCTTCTGAGACATTCGAGGTCCAGTTTTTGAGATTCTTTGAATATCAAGGAAGCTTCGAGGGCTCCGATGATATGATAAAGTTCTTTGATTTCATTCAGGGTAAGAGCCTTGATGATGCATCCCCGTCGAGGGAGAATTTGGACAAATCCTTCAATTTCCAACTGAATCAGTGCGTCTCTCAATGGAGTACGGCTGATACCCAACTTCTGTACGATGTCATTGAGATTGAGAACCGCTCCGGGAGCCAGCTCGCCACGGTTCATGGCATCACGAAGGTAGTCATATACTTGCTCACGCAAAGATTTAAAATTAATAATGGTTTTGGCGGCCGGGTTCGACATGATTTCCCTCAAAGTTTATATCAAATAATGATATATCACATATCAGAATCGCCGTCAACAATGTCGTATTTTTCACCAATACATACTAATATAATATAATCAAATCTCAAAAATACCGAAAAAAGCTAACAATGAAGAAGCTTCATTCTCGCGGAAAAGCCCCGCTATTTTGATGTATCTCAAAATGCGGGGCTTTTCCAACATAGAGCGATAAAAGGAGGGTTAGAAAGGAATCTGGACTATGATTGTGACAGTATTTTGTCAACCCGGTAACTTGTATCGAAAATCCATATGTCGTCGGGATCGTCTTATTTCAGGTTGTTAAGTCTTCAATTCGTGCTTAATTTTTACTTGTTTGGATAATCGAGCCACACATCGGCAAGAAGGAGGATGTCGTCATGGAAGTGGGCAAAATACTTTGGCCGAACGATTTTTCGTATTGTTCCAGGGAGATTATATCCAAGGTTCATGCACTGGTTGGAAAATTCGGCGCCGAGCTGCACTTGTTGCATGTGGCGCCAGATCTATCAGATTATGGAAGTTATTGGGGTAAACCCAACCCGAAACATGTGGAAGCAATGCACGCATTCGCCCTGAGAGGGGCCAAGAAAAAACTCGCCGAGTTTTGTCAAGATGAGCTCAGTGCATGTCCGGCCTACCAAATTCACGTGAGGTTGGGAGATCCGGCAAATGAGATTCTCGAGAGCATCGATGTGTTGGGCATCGATTTGGTGATCATGGGTGTAAAATCTCAACCTGGCAACCGCAGCTTGGGCACAGTAGTCGAGAGAGTCGGCATACACTCGAGGGTTCCTGTTATCATCATCAATCCGGATGCCGGGAAACACTGAATTTCGGGCACCGAGCGGGTGGGTGGGATTTCCTATGGAGTGGTTTGTTTCCAGTAGGGATTAATCAAGTCCTCGAAAATGCTCATGGCGGCTTCGGCTCCTTGACCGACTGCAGTGACGATTTGTTTGAATCCGCCTTCGACGTCGCCGGCCGAGTAAATGCCTGGAATATTGGTGCGGTGCCGTTCGTCGTGTTGGATATATCCATCTTCGGTCAGGGCTATGCCGATCTTGCTGGCCAACTCGACGGCTGGTTGGTAGCCGATGGCGATGAATACGCCGTCTGCGGCAAAGGTTTTGGAGTCTCCAGTGAGTTTATCTCTAAGCACAACGCTTTCCACGCGTTCCTTTCCCTGTATTTCTGTAACTTCATGGTTATACATGACCGGAATGTCGTTGAGCTCGAGATTTCTGGTGAGCATCTCCTGGGCTCGGAGTGTATCACGCCGGTGAACCAGGGTGACGTCGACGCCGATGTGGTTCATGTGCAGAGCGTCGGTTACTGCGCTGTTGCCTCCACCTATCTGCAGTACTTTTCTGCCTTTAAACAGCGGGCCGTCGCAGGTGCTGCAGTAGCTGACTCCATGACCTGAAAGACGGGTTTCGCCTGGTATACCCAATTGACGATGTATTGCACCGGTTGCAAGCAGCACCGTGCGGGTTTTGAAGGTTCTGCGATTGGTTTTGACGATAATGGGTTCACCCGGCTGAATGGAAATGACTTCCTCGCCTGGAAAGATATTGACGTATTCCAGGGCATGGGCCACCAACATGTCCACCAATGCTTTGCCTCCAACCTGCGTCAAGCCGGGATAATTTTCCACCACCGGGGTCGTGGCGACTTGCCCGCCCAGCACATCCCTTTCGACCACCGCAGCCTGCAGGCCCGCCCGCACCGCATAGATACCTGCAGTCAGTCCGGCCGGTCCTCCACCCACGATGACCAAGTCGTTCTCGAGGGTATCTCCTTTGATGGATGGGATGTAGATGGTTTTTGGTTCCAGCGCTTCGAGGGAGGTTAAGAACAGTTCTTGAGATTGAGCGCCTTGGCCGATCAGCTTGTCGTTGGCGTAGGTTTGGGGGACGCTGAAAGCTTCGAATCGAGCCGCTCGTTCGGTGTCTGCCTGGACGTCGATGATCTCGGCCGATACCAAATCCGGACGCGCCACGGCGGCTCGAACGACACCGACGGCTTGCTGGGGGCAGTATGGGCAGGAGAGACTTACAAAAACCTTTACATCCCGCGGTTCTTTGATGCGGTTGAGTATTTCTGCAGCCTCATTGGACAAGCCGCTGTTTTGGTATCCCAACATGAGGAGGATCTCGACGAATGTCTGCGACTCTTGACCCGCCGGAGCTCCGACCCAACGAATCTTATAGCGATCCGGGTCGAACAGGATGGTGGGTGAGCGGCTCACATTCCATTTTTGCGCCAGTTTGTGATCCAGGGGGTATTCATTGAAGCTCAGCTGGTCTGTAAGTTGCCTGACTGCTTTAATCACTTGTCGGGTCGCATTGGTGAAAGGTTCGTTGACGTCGTTTTGTGAGAATAAAAAGAGGGGAATTTTGTGTTTCATTTGTTTAAACAGTGCCTTGAGTTTGGCCTCGGCTTGTTCTGCAACAGCTTTCTCCATGTGCGATGGGTCCACTTTACGCTCCGCCATGACGGTGCACCTCCTGTTTTTCGAAGGGAGTATCCAAAAAGCTCATGACTCACAACTTACTTTGATATAATACAGTCAATGTAACCACATGTCACCATGAGTACGAAAAGGAATACAATATGCATCTTCCCATACTTGAAACCAAGCTTCACATGCCGCCATTGAGACGCGAATTGGTGCATCGGCCGCGGTTGATGAATATGCTGAACCACGAGCTTTGGCGGAAGGATAGCTTCGGACGCGCTCTCACTTTGGTCTCGGCCCCGGCGGGATTTGGAAAAACTACTTTAGTAGTCGAATGGGCCAACTCATTGGGTCAAGAGGGCTCATCCCGGATGCATTTTTGTTGGTTGTCTTTGTATGAAGAGGATAATGATCCCATAAGGTTTCTAAGCTATATTGCGGCTGCTTTTCTGAGTTGTGACTCGGAAATCGGCCGGGTTGCAATGGCGATGCTCAAAGAACCGAAGCTCCCTTCAGTAGAAACCTTCGTGGCCAGCATCATCAATGACGCTCTCAACATGGATGTGAAAATATTTTTGATATTGGATGATTTTCATTTGATCAATTCGCAATTCGCGTTGGAGTTTTTTAGGTTCTTCTTGACCCATCTGCCGCCCCAGATCCATGTGGTTGTCACGACTCGATCCGATCCTCCGGTGCCGATCTCAAAGATGCGGGTGCTCGGGCATATGTTGGAAATTCGCCAGAACGATTTGCGTTTCACCCATCATGAAAGTGCAGAATTCCTACGCAGCATGGATCTGCAACAGCTCAGCCTGGAAGAAATCAAAATACTGCATGAGCGCACCGAAGGGTGGGCCGTGGGTTTACAGCTGGCTGCCTTGTCGATTCAGCGATGTGATGACACCAGAAGATTTGTCGATTCTTTCAGCGGGGTACACCATTTTGTATTGGATTATTTGCTGGAAGAGGTGTTCCGGCGCCAACCAGACGATGTGCGGGAGTTTCTTCTCAAAACCTCAATCTTGAACCGATTTTGCTCTGCATTATGTGATTGTCTGCTGGAAAACCAGGATGCATCGGAAATGCTTCTGGTGATTGAGAAAGCCAACTTGTTTTTGGTCGCTCTGGATCACAGTAGAAATTGGTATCGCTATCATTCCCTATTTTCTGATTTTCTTCGTGAGCGGTTACGCAACCAAGAATCTCGAGAGGTTGTCGCCGGACTGCATCGCAAGGCCAGTTGTTGGTACAGTGGAGCGGGTCTCGTGCATGATGCAGTGCACCATGCACGAGAAGCAGAAGATTGGCTGTTATTGAAAGATCTCATCTTGAAGAACGCCAGAGAGATGATTGCACATGGCGAAGTCAAAACGGTGAGTGGCTGGATTCAATTCATGGATGAAGAAATGGTCGTCGACACGCCGGGATTGTGTATCGATTACGCTTGGGCATTGATCCTTACTGGTAAATTGGATACGGCCGAAAAATACATACACTTGGCCGAAAAGAGTGTGGATAAGACAGATACTCCCGGTGATGAATGCACTGTATTCGGGGAGCTCTTGTTACAGATGGGTCTTTTGGCGCATTTCAGAAACGAACCTCACAAGGCGATAGAATTTTCCAGAGAGGCGCTCGAGCATCTGCCCGCTTCCGATCGACTTTTTCGATGCATCGCAGGATTGATTTTGGGACTTTCTCATCGCGCGGCCTCTAGGCTCCAAGACGCGCAGAACGCATTCATCATTGCGGATCAGGCCTGCATGCCCTCGGATGGTTTCTATCCGAGATTGGTCGCAATCAGCACATTGGGTGAGATTTTGGTCGAACGAGGTTTGCTTCAACAGGCGGCTGAGAAATTTCGAACGGCGATAAATTTGGGTCAGCGCCAGCCTTCCTGTTCGATTGCCCACGTCGAGTTGGCCGGTTTGCTTTATGAATGGAACGAACTTGGTGCGGCCGAGCAGCATCTTCGACAAGCGGTAGAGTTGGGATGCTTGACCGGCAACGCGGATATTCAAACGAGAGTTCAGTGCATGCTTGCCCGCTACTATACGATAAAAGGCAGGCGTGTCGAAGCCTTAGAGTTGGTTGATAAAGCCAGGCGGATGATTCGTGAAAACGATGTGACCATTTGGAGATCCGCACTGACTTACTACCATGCAACCCGGATCGCTATGGCTCACGGGGATCTGCATGCCGCCGAAAAGCATCTGAAAGAAATGCCTAGGCAAGCCGATGCGGCCTTGCAGATACGGTTGGTTGAACCGCTTCGGGCGGAGTTGTTGATGGCGCATGGCAAGAGGCCGGAAGCCTTCGAAATGCTGAAAAGAATTTATGCCGCTCTGGAAAAGATGGATTTACAGTGTTGGATGGTGGATATCCGATGTCTTCAGGCTCTTTGTGCTCCCTCACAGGCCGAAGCGGTTATCATCCTTACCGACAACCTTCTGGCCGCACAGGCAGAAGGTTATATGCGGACCTTTCTGGATAAGGGTACCCCGATGAGAACATTGCTCGGATTAATAAAGACACCAAAGTTGGAGCCGTATGTCTCCGAGCTGTTGAAGGGATTTCATCCAACCGATTCATTGACCGATGTCGAGTTGAAGACTCCTTCCAAGATCCAGCCACTTTTGGATCCATTGAGTGGGAGGGAGATAGAAGTACTTGCATTGGTGGCAAACGGATTTTCCAATCAGGCCATCGCCAAAAAGCTGCATATCAGTATCGGTACGGTCAAAACCCACGTTCATAGCATACTTGGTAAGCTGCAGGCCGATAATCGGACCAATGCGGTCGTTCGAGCCCGAAAGCTGGGTTTGATCGAAACTGATCTCTCGGGTTGACGTCTTAGGGCATGCAATCATTCCTATCGCAAAAAACTCATGATCGAGGCTGACTTTAATACGGTCATGATACAGATAGGATTTGCTTTTCTGCGCTGATTCAAAAAGCTTTTTTTGAACTTGGGGTGACGGGACGGCAATTTTTTAATATTCCAGTTTTTTTTTCTTGTTACCAACAAAAATAAAAAATAATCTGCTTGGCATGATTTTCCATTTGCGTAGACCCCAACGTTGCATATAACGATGTATTGAGAGCGCACGAAATTAGCTGACTACAACAAAATGTGTGCATATATATGATTGAG
>JBFFBT010000245.1:0-9218 GCA_041560255.1 Myxococcota bacterium
AAGGCTTTCTGTGAAGCAACTAAATATTTGGCATCCGCAGCAAAAACATCCAACAACACAGATGTATCCACCGCTGTTATCATTCTACAGGCCCTCGGGTATGTAAAAGATATGTATCTACTGTATCGGCCAAATTCACGATACCAGTTACGGCCTGTACAGGGTCTTCTCCTGGTTCGGCTTTTCGACCCATAAGCACGCCTCTTTTGGCAACAAACTCGATTACTGTTCCTGGTTTAAGACCCAACTTATCTCGGATGGGTTTAGGAATTGTCACTTGACCTTTTTCAGATATGGATGACTTCATTTCGTCCTCCTCATTCTTTACTTTTAATGTAAAGATTCCTACTATCAATGTCAATTATTAGTTCAAATAGATCCAGAAATGACTCGCAATCTCATCCAAGCTCGATCTTTCGAGTCATAAGCAGCGCAGTCTACCGGAGAGGAGGAGGTTTTCTTAGGGCAACAACAAGGTCACGGTTGTTGCTGAGACGAAATTTTCTTAAAACGCATGAATCCCGTTACCCCGAAAAACCAAAAAAGCCGCGCTTTTACGAACACGGCTTCCTGGCTTTTATCGAACGGGGTGGACGGGACTCGAACCCGCGGCCTCCGGCGTGACAGGCCGGCGTTATAACCAGCTTAACTACCACCCCAAAAGTAAACATAGGCGGGACAGGGCTTGAACCTGCGACCCCCGGCTTGTAAGGCCGATGCTCTCCCACTGAGCTACCCGCCCGCGATCAACTGCGTCACATTTCATACGCCATTTCCTGCAACGGCGTTGCACATCCATCCAACAGATGCATACGGTTAACAGAACTCAAGTCGGTTGTCAATCTTTAGATTCGAGTTTTGTCTCGATTTTTTTCACTTCTTGCGCTTCGGGTGCCTGGGAGTGCTCGTCCAGATCCAAATCGAACAAACTCATGGGATCGAAGGTGACATTCTCGATCTTGGTGGCCAGATGCAAATGGGGTCCGGTCACTCTTCCGCTCTTTCCCACCGAGCCGATGTGTTGACCTTTTTCAACCCATTGACCCGCTTCCACCAAAAATGTAGAGAGGTGGTAATACAAAGAGAACAACTTCAAACCATGGTCGATGACCACGGTGCCGCCGCTGTAATACCTGTCGGCTACCATGACCACCCGGCCGGTTGCGATGGCTTTGAGCGGGTCGCCCACGTTCCCGTTGATGTCCACTCCGTAGTGGCTGCGCACGTATTTTCGATTGTAGCGTCGGGTGGCTCCATATGGGGATGTAATGGCTCCCTGTAATGCCGGGACAAAAGATCCACGCCAGGCTCTGGGCGTGGCCTCGGCTCGCCACAATGCGCTCATTGCCTTGCTTTCTCTACGGATTCTTTGCCGTACCCTCCGTGGTGGTCGTACATACTTGGGCGCCACTCTGAGGGTTCGGTAGGGTATTTTTCTTTTTCGTACCGATACAGGAACGCCGTGCACCATGAGATCGCCATCCGGCAGGGTTATCTCTATGAGCAAGGAAACCGGCTCTGCGGGCTGCTTGAGCCGTACCGCCACCAAAGCCCTGTGCCGCCTAGCCTCATCCAGGAAAAATCGAATTTTTTGCTGTCCAAAACGACCACTTACCTGATCCTGGGCCTTGGTTCCCGAAAGCTCTACCAAAAATACCTGCCCCTGCAAGGGCTCACGGGGCGTCAAGCTCAGTTCCACGTCACGCGCGGGCGCGGTGGAGCTGAATCCGTATAATGTCAATAAAATCAAAAAATTCATCATGACTTTCCCAAAGCGACCGAACAGGCCTTCAGGCCCAAAGATTCGATATCAAAGCGATGATCATCACTACGAGCAACCCCGCGATGGACAAGAGGTTGGACCAGTTTTTCTTGGCTGCGCTCATCCAACCCAACACCAGCAAGGCGCACACCGGAACAAGGCTTAACACACCCACACCCAAACCGCCAAAAAAATGCAGGCCGGTACGCGGATTCGACCACCACGCCTCCAACCCAAATTCCATCCAACCATGATCGTCGAGCGATCCCAACACCCCGAAAAGTCCCAAGCCCACCCCCAAAAACGAACCAACCAGCAATATATTGCCGAGGATCCTTGCGATCCTGTCTTCCTCGTCGATGTTATTTTTGGATTCCCTTACCATGCCGCCCACCCTTCGTACGCCATTTTGACTGCCGTGAGTGCCAAAATCACGGCAAACGCCGCCTTCAAAGGTTCGACCCGCAACCTTGGCAAAAGCTTCGCCCCCAGGTATGCACCAACCAGCACCCCGGCTGCAAGGGGTATCGCCACTTCAACCACCAATTGATTCCGAGCGATATACCCTAGCAAGGCCGGTATGGCCGTAAAACCCATCATAAAATTACTGGTTGCGGTGGCCGCTTTAAATGGCAGGCCGAAAATGAGAAGCAACACCGGAACCACGACCACTCCACCACCAATCCCCAAAAGCCCCGAGGTCAACCCGGCGACAAAACACGCCCCAAACCCTAGCCATATACCGATCGATCCGGGTTTGGCTCGGCGGCGCATGGAGAGTTGGCCACCTCGATTGAACCAAGTAATGTAACCTGCCACCGACATCATCAAGCCTGAAAAAAGAATTTTGAGCCAAAAATCTTCTATCCAGCCGGCCGCGATGCCCCCGCACAATCCTCCCAGGGCAGCGTACAACTCCAATTTCAGGGCCATATGAATGTCGATGAGCCCTCCTTGTCTCAAATAGCTTCCGGCCGCGCTGCAAGCTACCGAAAGTGTGGACACCAAACCTGCACATGCAGCAGCGTGCATGGGTACTCCCATGACCAGGGTAAGATATGGAACCGCTACGATTCCGCCTCCCAGCCCCATGAGGCTGCCCACGAGCCCCGAGACCAAACCTCCCAAACAAACCAATGCCAACGAAACGTCCATGCCCCGACGTTAGTACCAAACTCTTCTGCCTTCAATCCCAATCCGACCTTCGATCATAGTATCCGGAATCCCGAACCCGGATCACAACAGCGAGAAACCATTTATTGGGCGGGTTGATAAACTTGATTTTTCCACTTGCCTTTCAGAAAATGATTTGTTAAGTTCGGCATTACGAACTTAACCTAACGTTTTTCCATGTGCTTTCAGCTTGTCTTTCAAATGCCCGTCTCTAGAAAAACCAAGCGAGGATTGTATGCCCATCACGACGATTGAACTGTATCGTAAATCGCAAAACGATTTCCTTGAAAAAAGGTACGATCAAGCCTTGGCTGGATTTGCAACCCTGGTCAAAAACTGCCCGGAGCATCTATGGAGTCGCTTCCAGATAGGAAAGATTCTGGAAGTCATGAGAAAGATCAACCGGGCTTTCGAGGTATACGAGTTTTTGGCTTCCCATTGCATCAAAGCAGGCTACCCTCTGTTGGGCTTCATCGCCGCCAAGCGGGCCGAACGGATGCAAACCGGGTTGGATGAAGTGCTCGAGTCCATGGCGGAGTTATACAGCTTGGAGTCGGATCGAATCGACGACAATGTTTTACCTCAACCCATCGCCGAGTTGAAACCCGATATGATCATCACCGAGAGTGTTGAAGTGGACGAGAAGCTGGCCGCCAACGCCGAACAACTTGCCAAGCTCGTCCCTGATAACCGATACCCCAAACAACTGCCCACATTGCCGCTTTTTTCGCTTTTGACGCTGGAAGCCTTTTTCCCGGTGCTCGACATTATCGAAGCCAAATCCTACAAACCCAGCCAACATATCATCAAACAAGGTGATCCGGCGGACTCGTTTTTCCTGTTGGCGTATGGAAAAGTGGAAATTTTTCAAAGCGACCCTGACCAGGAAAAGATCCTCAGCATCCTCGAGCCAGGATCGGTTTTTGGAGAAATGTCTTTGATTACAATCGACTCCAGAGTCGCAAGCGCGCGCGCGCAAACCGAATGTGAAATCTTGGAGCTTCGACTCGAAGATATCGAGGCAATCGCAGAAGAAAACTACGATATCAACTCGGCATTAACAAAATTCACCCGCGAATGCTTTCTCAACCACCTTTTTGCCACCTCGCCGGTACTCACTCCCTTCGACCGAGCAGAACGTCTAGAGCTTTTCGATCGTTTTACGTCCGTGGGGGTACCCTCCGGCGATGTCATCATCCACGGCGGCAAACCTGGTCCCGGACTGTATTTCATCTTGGCGGGCGAAGCCCAAATAACCTACTCGGACAGATCGGCAGTCATCGTTAAAGAGGGTTCAGTATTCGGCGAAGATATTCTTGCTTACGACAAGCCCTGTGATGCAACCGTCACTGCGACCCGCGGCGGAGAGTTTCTATATCTGCCCAAAGAGGATTTTCAAGAGGTTGTAGACAACCACATCAAGATCCAGGAAACCCTGAGAGGATTGGATCCAGAAAGCTTGAAACCACGCCAAACCAACGGGCGATTCTCGACGGGCTTATCCCCGGCGAGCCACATTTTGATCTAACCCAAACCACGGCCGCAAGATCTGAGCCGGACCGGTTTCCCGTGCGGTATTTGTGCAAAACGATATAAACCAGGATCTATTTGATAGTAAAAGGAAAAGGAACCGATTTGGGCTTGCCGCCGGATTCTGGAAATGTTAATTGACTGATGATTTTGGTGATACATCCACCAAAAAAACTGTTTTGAAAGCTGGGCGTTGTAACTTTGGAGCTGCTTACGCGTCCATTGTTCTCGATGACAAACGTTACTACCATTTTGCCTCGCACCGATGCGTCACGCTCTTTCTGCATGCGGGTGCAAGCTTTAAATTCAGCCAAGCGTCCCCGCATGACCTCCATGATGTCACCTTGACTCAAAGGCGGGAGCTCCTTTTTCACCGGCTTGGGCCGCGAGGGCTGTACGGCCGCTGTATTCCTCTGACCCGTCGCATCGGCAAAAGCTTTCTCATCCTCAAAGTCCAAAATATCCGAGCTGGATTTTTTTCGAACCGGCTTGACAAACTCTTGCTTTGGAATGGGCTCAGGTGTAGCGCGTTCTCTCGGTTTCTCCCTCCTGGCGGGATTCTTCCGGTTCTCTTGACGGTTACGGGCCTGAGTCTCGGGCTCTCTTTTGCGATCGGGTTTTCTTTCAACTTTCGCATCCGCCTTGGCGTCGAAACGAGTGGCGACCGCAACAGCGGCCTTCTCGGTCATCGCTTGGGATGTATTGTCTGCATCCGAAGGAGGTTTATTTGAAGCCGACTTCTCGACATCGGGCTGCCCTGAGATCTCATCGGATTGTGGTGATGGCGGGGTCGTACTCTCAGCAGACGCCTGCATTTTTGCTGCAACCGGGCCGACCTTTCCGTTGATACCCTCCGGCGAGGTTGTATCAACCGTTGATTCTTTCCCAAGTCGATACACAATAAACATACTCAAAGCCAAGATGACAGCCACACACCCGACAATGGCGCCTACAGCCCATTTCGGAAGGCCGGACTTCGTCGGTGTGGCCGGTATTTGACTCTGCTCCAAGTAGGCTTCTTTTTCCTTGAGCAAAGCGGCCTGTTTTTCGATTTCGGCTTGCTCGGCAAGCCTTCTCTTTTCCTCTTCGGCCTTTTTCCTCAACCGAGCTTCTTCCTGCCGCCGGGTTTCTTCGATCTTCTCTTCTTCCAATCTTTTGGCCGCCGCCTGCTCTTCGGCCGCGATTTGTCCAACGATGGAATCCTCATCTCCATCGGCTCCCCTCACCTCATCATCATCGGACCCAAACGGCGAACCATCGTCCAACAAAGAATCTGCACTCTCCGACTCCAAGTTGGCCTTGAGATCGGCCAATTCTTCTTTGGCCAATTCACTCAAGTTCGAAAAAGCTGATGGTTTCCATTCTGCTGACATTTGACCGTAGGCGCTGGAAACATCTGATTCCTGCGACGGATCCGTATCCTGGAACCAAATATCGTCATCGCCCTCACTCGACATATATTCACCATCCACACCCGACAACACAATGGACGGCTCCGATCCTTCGGCTCCGTTCTGGTAGTCGCCGGTCGAATCTGTAGAAGCCTGCCGACCGGATTTGACGATATTATCGAGCTCGGACACCTCACCTAGCGGAGTCCAGTCGGAAAAACCGCTTTTCCAAACCAACGTCTCGACCCGCAATTCTCCTTGTTCAAAACGCTCGGTCAACTCACCAATGCGAATCGGCCCGATCTGGCGGTCATTGACTGCCGCATACCATTCTAAAGGTTGACTGGAATCATCCTCTCCTTCTTGCTCGGCCTTCTCTTTTGCAGCCTTTTCCCGTTCCTCGTGCACCGCAAGCAATTCCTCATGGGTAAAGACCCTGGTGGACTGCTCATATTCGTCTGCGTCCTCCTGCATGTTGGTTTCGGTTTCTTCCTCAAACGAAAGCAGACTGTCCAAAGCGCTTCCCAACTCTTCGTCATCCAAATCCAATGCATCCCGGGTGCGTATGGCTTCTGCGTTTTCAGCCGCTTCTTGACCATCATCTTTGAAACCATCCAAAGATTCCTGCTCGGAGTCCGTCGGATCTTTGCCAGCCTTTAGTTTAGCGGGTCGCACTACGTTGATATGTTCGCACTTCTTACAACGAACCTTTACCCCGTGCTTGCCGACTTTTTCATCCGATATTTTGTATTGGGCATTGCATTGATCGCATTTGAAAATCATTCCCTACACCTCAAGCCGGCTAAATGTGCCGTAAAACCGGTGTTCCATCCGAGAAGCGGTCTCTACAACTCCAAGACGTATTGCTCTTTTAGATGGATCTAATATTTTTTACCAAGAACCATCTGATGATGGGGTTCTTGTAGTTTTCTCGAATCAAGTATTGCATTTTCTATCGATTTTGACAAGATTTTTGGAGCTGTGATACGGGTTTCCGAATCTAAACTTTTAAAAATCTCTCAACCAGCAATTCCAATCGTTTCCGGGTCGTATGGGGCACGTTTTCGGGTCTCGTCAGCATGGCGCCATCCAAAGACTGCCGGCACCGGCACGTTCGGTCGATGGGCATACGTCGGGCAAAAGCTCGAATGGCTCGTTTTGATACCGCGATATTCTTTTCAATCACTTTCAACACAGCATCCGCACTGACTTCCTGCTCGGATTGATGCCAACAGTCATAATCAGTAGACATTGCCAGAGTCAGGTAACACATCTCAGCCTCCCGGGCCAGCTTGGCTTCTGGAAGACTGGTCATCCCAATGACATCCGCACCCCACGAACGATACAAATTGGATTCGGCCCGAGTTGAAAAGGCGGGTCCTTCCATAGCTACATAGGTACCTCCCCGGTGATATCGTACAGATTCGGATTGCAAAACATCCGACATCACATCAAGCATATCAGGGCAAACCGGATCTCCAAATTGGATATGAGCTACGATCCCTTCTCCAAAAAAAGTATTTTCACGCCTCCGAGTCCGATCGATGAATTGATCCGGCAACACCATATCCCCAGGACAAATACCGTCTCTGAGACTACCCACAGCCGATACCGACAACAAAGTGCGCACCCCCAAAAGACGCATTCCATAAATGTTGGCTCGGTAGTTGATTTCGGTAGGCAGCAAGTTGTGATGAGTCCCGTGCCGAGCCAAAAACACCACGGACGCACCTTCGAGCTCACCGCATAAATATGCCCCGGAGGGTGCTCCAAAAGGTGTATCCAACTGCTCGACATGCTGATTTTGGATGCCTTCGATGTCATAAAGGCCGCTTCCACCAATGATACCCAAGATTGGTCTTTCCATCTGCTCTCCCATGTGTCGATGAAAAATTCGTTGAACCTGATACCCTATGGCAACCCCTGCAATGTATCCTTCGGTCTCGCACCAAATTGCCGGATAATCTCCGCCGCGGCCGCATTCCCCGCCACGGCGCAATCCGATGGATCTTTTCCTCGTATCAAGGCATCCAAAAATCCACTGGCGTACAGATCCCCCGCACCGGTGGTATCCACAACCCGGGTCACCTTCGGAGCGGGCACCCGCATCGCTTGGTTTCCAGATATCACCATAGAACCGTTTTCACCCAAGGTAACAGCCGCCAGATCACAGCATGAGGAGATTTTCGAGGCGGCTTCCTCCAGATCATCCGTTTGGTACAAAGATACCGCTTCCTGCTCGTTGGCGAACAAAACATCGACATATTGCTCTACCAACATCTGGAAATCACTACGATGGCGATCCACACAAAACGCATCCGAGAGGCTCAAGGCCACCCTGCGCCCCGACCGGCGGGCGATCTCGGCTGCCTTGAAAAATGCCTGTTTGGCAGGCGGCGGATCAAACAAATAACCCTCGAGGTATATCATTCCCGCCGACTCGATCACCTCGGGCGCGATATCCTCCGGGCTCAATGTCGCGCTGGCGCCCAAATATGTCTGCATGGTTCTTTGAGCATCCGGAGTAACGAAGACCAAGCACCTGCCGGTCGCCGGCCCACTCGTCGACGCCGCCAAAGGAAACGTCACACCCGTGGAGCGGATATCGGACCCAAACACCTCTCCCAGCTGATCCTGTCGAACTTTCCCGAGATATACGACTCTGGCGCCCAACATGCTCAACCCAACCATGGTATTGGCCGCCGATCCTCCCGAACACTCTATCGCTGAACACCGGTTGGCATACAAAAACTCCGCTCGCTCGACATCAACCAGGGTCATGGCGCCTTTTATCAAGCCCAGATTTTCCAAAAACTCGTCGCTTACTTGGCTTACGACATCGACCAGAGCGTTGCCGATCCCCAGCACATCCTGTTTTTGTCCGACCAATGGTATTCCCCTTCCTTGGGTTGTTTGCGCCTCGAAACTCCGTATTTCCGAATTACGCACAATATCGTCGTCTGTACTACATAGAAATTGACTTCGGCCTCCAAGGCAAGCTGTAAGCTTGCAATGAAATCCAGCTTGTATCGCGGTGCGTCACAACGTATCGCAACCGCATGCAGCCTAGGATGATTCGGAGCATGTCAAGGATCGTTTTTTTCGCATGGTCACCAACTGCCCGCATGCTCCCCGAAGATCGACTCCACGGCTTTTGCGGATAAAAACAGAAAGAGAACCTGCAGCCAACCTTTCTTTGAACTCCTCCACGGCTTGTTCCGGCGGGGTCGTATACCCGCCGTTTGCCATTGAGTTTCAGTGGCAGCCCCTGGAGCGACCGTTCCTGATGAACGTGACGGTCGAACAAAGCGACGACCTTGATGACTGGCGATGGGTCGGCAGCGGCTCTATTGCCGAGCTGG
>JBFFBT010000246.1:0-9101 GCA_041560255.1 Myxococcota bacterium
AGTCGGAGTCGGAGTCGGAGTCGGAGTCGGAGTCGGAGTCGGAGTCGGAGTCGGAGTCGGAGTCGGAGTCGGAGTCGGAGTCGGTGTCGGGGTCGGGGTCGGTGTCGGTGTCGGTGTCGGTGTCGGTGTCGGTGTCGGTGTCGGGGTCGGTGTCGGAGTCGGGGTCGGTGTCGGGGTCGGAGTCGGACCGGGCGTTGGAGAAATCAAATCCGGAATCTCTTTGGTGACGCAATGGATCGAGTCGCCCGCCGTAATGGACATGTCCGAATCGACCATGACGATCTTATAACCGGGCAGCGCATCTTGGTATACCTGCATGGCCTGATCGTTGTCGCCTTTTTTGTAACGCGGCACAATCACGGTATTGTTGATGATGAGGGAGTTGGTATAGGTATACCAGGTACCATTCGAAGACCATCCGGGCAATCGATAGACTTCATACCCCTGGCCGGACGGGCACGGTATGTGTGAAAAATATTCAGCCGCAGTGTCACATACCGAAGCAAAAGGTTCTTGATCGGACTGTGCGATCAACACCTTGCAATCCGAAAGCAGCTTGATGAACATATCGATATGACCGGTACCGTCTGCAGGATGAGAGCCGCTCTGGGCGTAATCAAACAAATGCAGCGTGGTGACCTGAAAATATTCGCGCAGCAGCGCATCGACTTGCTGCGCGCTCAAATGGCTATTCCAATCATAAATCCGCTTGGTCAAAAACAGATTGCCACGGCCGTCGGTCATAAAATTGCCCCCGTCAATGATGAGAGGACTCTCATAACACGCGGCACTGAGTCGTCCGGCCACTCGACAAGGTACGGCGTCATCGTTTATCCGGGTGACGTGGTGGCGATACACCGTATCCACAACACCGATTTCCTGGGTCGCTTCCTCGATACCTATCGGGCCATAATCCCGAGACCAAACCGAATCGAACGGAAAATCCAATTGTTTGTATTGATCCGCAGCCACACCCTCGATGCTGGGAGGACCCCCGATCATCCAAACCTCGGCACCCGCATCGGCCACATGCACCGAAATGTCCCGAAGCAAGCTTTCGTATCCCGCCCAACCCAATACCACGGCCTGCATGGGCTCATACTCTGCAGCCACCCTGAAACCCGGCGGAGGAGGAACTGCCTCTAGGTTCAACGAGAGAGGCGGCGCATGCTCAGCCAGGCGTCTTTCTTCTTCGGTCGCCCAGTTCGGCAATACATTTTTTGAGCTTTGAGTAAGATTGTTGAAATGATTTTTAATATCACTTTCGACAACCGCATTTTCTCCACAAGCGCAAAACCATCCAAATACGAGAAACCCGAGCACGATCTTTCCAGCATTCATGGAAACCTCTCCCGCTTTTTTTCAAGTTCAGCTTAAATTGATACGCTGTATTGCTTCAAATCAAACTACTTGATAACAGCACGGCATCCGGCAATATAAATACGACCAATACACGGAGTCAACCGAATAATATAAAAAAACGATTCCCAGGATTATTCTGTTGAACAAACAAAGATTTGCCTATGCGCTGCACGCATCGAAACCAAGTTCACATATCTTATAATTTCAATTTGGGTTTACTAGAAGAAGTGTAAGGAAAGCGGAGTACATCTCATTCGGGCTTGGCTCCAGACGGCAACTCGAGTCCAAACCGTTGTTTTTTATCGGCCATTTTCAACATGAACGCCAACAACACGGATATAACTCCCAGACCCACCAGCAAGAGTATAGGTATGGTGTAATCATAGGTTGGGATTTCACCCGCGGCTTTGAGCTCGGCCATTTTTTGGTTGATCTCGATGCCGCTCAGATTGGCGGCTTCGAAACCTTCTCGCAATTTTTGCATTTTATCAACCGTCTCTGGATTGACCCAATCCACCACCGTTCCAATACCCCGAAAGAACACCGAAAGTCCCCAGTTTTGGATGGTAAACATGACCGCATAGGCTGTGCCCAACCGGGATTCGGGAACGATCTTAGCGACCGAAGGCCACATGGCGGCCGGTACCAGCGAAAACGCCACCCCCAGAGCAAGCAAACCCAGATAGCCAATCGAAACCGAGTTAAACACCGATAGGGCCAAGTGTGCGAAAATCAACAACACCGATCCTAAAATCATCAATGAAGCCGCCCGACCTTTGCGATCCACGATGGCTCCGAATATGGGTGTAAAAAAAAGTGTCCCCAACGGAATCAAGCCGGCCACTTTCGGTCCGTTCGTAAACCACCGGGCAAGTTTTTCAGAAAACGATCCGCCGGAAAGATCCAGATCCAGGCTGAAGCCGAACTTGTTGACCAACAAATCGGGTGCATATTGCATAAAAGGAAACACTGCTGAGTAAAAAGCCACGCAAAGCAAGGTGATGAAAACAAACGATCGGTTCTTGGCGAGATTGAGCAAATCCGAAAAATGAAACTTGTCTTCTTCGCCGCTTTGTTCTTCGCCCAGATCCCGGCTGAGCTTGGTGTCGTAAATCAAATGCGCCATGTAGGTGACAAATCCCACCAATACCAAGGTGGCTGCAAAATAGAAGGCGGGGGAGATCAGACCGCCGCCGATATCCACTGAGAACATCGTGGCGAAAGTCGAGCCCAAGCGGCCGAAACCGACACTGACACCCATGGCCAAAGCCAATTCATAGCCTTTAAACCACCTGACCACGGTTTTATTGACCAGCACCGCGGTGGTCTCCAAACCTACCCCAAAGAGCAACCGGCCGATCATCATGATCCAGACCTGATTGGATGCATCCGTAGTAATGGCTCCGCTTGCGCCCAGAGCGGTCAGAAACGATCCGATCACGGTCACCACACCAAACAACAAGCCGGAAAGCTTCACTCCAAACTTATCTAAAAAGATACCTCCCAGGATGATCATGCCGAACACATTGGCCAGGGTGGTCCATTGCACAATCGCCCCGAACTGAGAGCTGGTGATACCCAGTTCGGATTCCATGAGGGGTTTGATACCCGACATAAAGTCCTGGAACCAATATGTGCCGAAGAGCAAAAGAGACACCAGCACCAAGACAAACCAGCGTACAGCCCTCGAACTATTGATGGCCTGTTTGAATTCGTCCATGTATGATCACCACCTATTCCATAAAAGGGTTAATAATCCCATGAAAGGTATTTTGATTTCGAGCCACTGTCAAGTGAACCCGCATAGCAGGACCGGGAGCGACCATCCAGGAGTACCTTTTCGGATTGCCTGCCTCGGCGTAAAATGATATGTTCGAATTATGTGTGAAGCAACGCTTGCCAAATATACAATTCATGAGGCTGTGGTTCCCAAGACCCCCAGGCAGGCCCGGCCGTCAATATTCGGACCTCCGGATCAGCAAGTTTTGTATTCATTATAATAATCGAAATATCAGATCTCCCGATTCACAAAACATCTTCGCCGCACGTCGATGAAATGTCTGTTGCGTGCGGCCTAGGAGACGTTATGAATACATTCGCCATAGATCCTAAGAAGGTTCATCCGACTTTACAAAAATACATCCTGGCCGACGGATTTCACGTGGTCATCGATCTCGACAAATCTCACGGTTCATGGATGCACGATGCGGTGGCCAACCGTAAGATCCTAGATTTTTATTCGTACTTCGCATCCTTACCCATCGGACACAACCATCCGAAACTAAAAGAGGATCAAGATTTTCTGGCCGCGCTTACCAAAGCGGCCATCGCCAACCCGGCCAACTCGGATATTTACTGCTCCGAGTACGCCGCCTTTGTACAAACCTTTGCACAGAGGGCCACACCGACCGGGTTTGAGCACTTGTTTTTCGTCGCCGGAGGAGCTCTGGCGGTGGAAAATGCACTCAAAGCGGCCTTTGATTGGAAGGTGAGAAAAAACCAAGTATCCCGAAACCATCTAAAAGGCTCCCAAATCATTCATTTCAAAGAAGCTTTTCACGGTCGAAGCGGATACACCCTGTCGTTGACCAACACCGATAGGGTCAAGACGCAATATTTTCCCATCTTCCCATGGCCCCGGATTACCAATCCTAAATTGCGTTTTCCGATCACGGACGAAGTGATCATAGAGACCGAAAAACTCGAAGCTCAGGCCGTGGATGAAATTCACCGAGCACTGGAGCAAAACCGAGACGACATCGCCGCCATTATCATCGAACCCATCCAGGGAGAAGGCGGCGACAACCATTTTCGAGCCGAATTTTTTCAGAAGCTACGCAATCTGGCCGATGAAAACGAGTTGCTGCTCATTTTCGACGAAGTGCAAACCGGCATGGGGTTGACCGGAAAAATGTGGGCCTATGAGCATTTCGGCGTGCAACCGGATATCCTGGTATTCGGTAAAAAAACTCAAGTCTGCGGCATCATGGCAACCAAACGGATCAACGAAGCCGAGGGAAATGTCTTCAAAACCCCCGGACGGATCAACTCCACCTGGGGCGGCAACCTGACCGATATGGTCAGAGCCACGAAGTACTTGGAAATCATCTCCGAGGAAAACCTGGTGTCCAACGCCGCCCAGATGGGTGACACACTCCTTACGGGTCTTCAAGAGCTTGCAGACCGACACGACATTATCTCCAACGTACGCGGACGAGGGCTCTTTTGCGCTTTCAGCCTACCTGAGCCGAAAGTCCGGGATCAATTGCGGCAATTGTGCTGGGACAAGGGGCTTGCCACCTTGGCTTCCTGGCCCAACTCCATACGTTTCCGCCCTTGTCTGAATGTCTCCAAATCCGAAATCGGCCAAGCACTCGACATTTTAGACGACGCGATAAAAAGTCTCTAAAGAAACCCTGTCAAACCTGAAACTTCATCCCGCAGCTTCAACAATCACCCTTTATCTCGTGGATTCCGTTGTTATAATTTTTGGTATGATAGGTTTGTTTGGTGATTGATTTCATCCGAAATATGCACTCAGAACGCATAAAACGGCTTCGTCTCAGGCGGTTGTACAGACCTATGGTATATCTACTCGGTGTTTTTGCGCAGACATCTATCTCTTGCCCCGGACAGGGCTTGCAGCAGGTCCAATCGAGGAAGTCCGGAATGGTGGCAACAAAGATCATTGGGAAGGTGATTGTATATGGCTCCCTTTTCCAAGGCTTTTTGTGCCCATTTTGAAAGATTGGCCGGCAAGTTGCTGATTCTGTCTTTTTTAGGTTCATAGAAACATGAGTCAAGATCATCAACATTGCTCTTTTCACTACAGCCGTCACTATCAATGATTACCAACTCATCTAACTTATCTACAAAATCAAAATTATCTTTACATTCCTTCCAGTCATTCCAGTGTATGGCCGTAATTTGAGACTTCAGACCCTTCATTCTCAGCTCCGGCATACTTGCCTTACAGCCATCTACCAAAGTATTACGAACCAATCCATTATTGACAACGATGATTGCATCAGGTCGGTTTGCCGGTAGCGTGATATGTTCTATAATATCTTTGTGCCAGTTTTTAGCTTCGGCATCACTACCTAAGCCTACACCAAGCGGTTCATTCATTATCTCGTAGATTACGTTGTTATAATCTTTGGTATAAAGAATCACCTGATCAATCAGCATTTTCTGAAGTGATCTGATTTTTTTATTTTTATCTATATAAAAATCAACATCTCCTTTTACTTCATTTATATTGTATTTTTTATCCCATGGGTTCATATCCCACTCGCCTATATGCTTCAGCCCCCAACTATCGAACAATGTGAGCATAACTATGATTCGACGCTGTTTGGCATGTGAAATCAATTCTCTTAGTCTAATAAAATAGTCTTCATCAAATTTTTCGAGATCATATCCTTTATCGGATTTAACATTTGGCAACATTTCTTCCCAATTCTTACATTTCTCTCCTTCATGATATTCTGAATTACCCCAGCCGGGAATCCATATCCTGAGTAGTTTTACACCCCAAGCATCCAACATACTCAGATAATCATCCAAATAAGTTTCATAATGAAATTGAGGTGCATAGGTCAAAAGAGCGTTGTCGCTATATCCCATGATACAGGCTTCTTTATGCCAGGTTCCCCACATGCAATCCTCAAGACACTGTCTTGTTTGAATCTCTTTTCCTGCAAATTGATAATCTACATCTCCTGGTCTACATTCACCCTCAGGAGTGATTTTTTCGCGTTCCCAAATATTGCCTAAATAACACATCCATTGTTCAACGCCACAATTTCCATATTCCAAAGAAAAACGGTCACCTTCTTTACAGTTACCGATATCAGGCGTACATTCACTCCATTCATCCCATTGACAAAATTGGGAACACTGCCTGGTTTGTTTGCTCTGCTGTATACAGTATCGAAGATCTTCTTCATTGGGTTGGCATGAACCATTTTGTTCAATGTATACGATCCAATCATTGCTCCATTCACAATTCTTCGAACAAGTCTGACTTTGTTTGCCGCATAATTCCGTCTCTCTGATGCTCACATCTCCCGGCATGCAAGAGCCCTGATCATTGCATTTTCCATATGGACCCCAAGAACCATTAGAATTGCATACACGTTCTTCCCAACCACACTTTCCACATGACCTAGTAGATGTGTCTTTTGGCTTACATACACCTTGATTCATGCATTTACTCCAATCACCTTTCCATTGGCATTTGGAGTTACATTTACGGATTCTATACCCACTTAAGCCGCATCCTTGTTTATATGTCTCATTCTTTTGGCACTTACCTTGATCCATGCATTTACTCCAAACACTCCATCTTTTACCGTCCGCTGAGCATTTTTTGATCATACGTCCACAATTGCCACATTCCTTACTTTCCTCTACTCCTACTCCGGAGCAACTACTCCAGGGACTCCAATAGCCTTCTCCAGACGGATAAATACAGGCATCATCGATGCATTTTCTTGTCATACTTCCGCAAACATTACACTTTCTAGTCTCTCTATCTGCCACCCGACACTGATTACATTGTGGTCTGGCAAAAGCCTGCTTGACTACCAAGTTGGCAACAAATACAGAAACCAGACAAGACAAACCCAGACAAAGAAATTTACCATTAATTTTAGCATTCATATCTACTCCTGTTTGCGGCAATTAGGTATGATGACATCCTTATCCAAAAAAATGATCTTATGTCAATGTAAATAAACGAGTAGGACGTTTGCTCAAAAGATAGGCCACGGCGCGCACGGGCGATCCGTCCGCGTGTCTGAACGCAAGTGGAAAGCAGGAAAAATCCACGCAGGGTTGGTCGATACATTCGAGGTTGGTCAGGTTTTCTATAATAATCATATTACGTTGCAGAAAATGTTTATGGTTTGCAAGATCCGTACTATCGACCTTGTCTACGGAGATAGTGTCCACACCGACGCCTTTTATGCCTTTGGCGGCGATCCAGAAGGCAGCTTCATCCGATAGGACCGGAAAATCGCGAAAATAGGCGGCTTGTCCCCAGTGGCGATCCCAGCCGGTGTTGAGCAGCAAAAATTCACAACCTCGCAACCGATCCTCTTCACGGCAAATTCTGTCGAGATCGATGATCGCACTCGGAAATTCGCGAAGATTGACCACTGTCGCTTTACCGTAAAAGTGATCCATCGGCAATCGATCCAATGTCGCTCCATCTTCGAGCAAATGGGCCGGTGCATCGACATGGGTGCCGGTGTGTGAATAAAGCGTGATTTTGGTTTCGATAAATCCATCTTTTTCAATAGAGCAACCGCTGAAAAACTCAGGAGGTTCCGTCCCCGGGTACACGGGCATGTTCTCGTCCATAACATGGCTCAAATCGATGATACGCATGAATGTCCTTTTCCGAATGAGTAGGATGTGGATGTCTTTTCCGTCATGACGCACCGACGGATTATTTCGACTTGCTTAGAAAATAGACCTTTTTCATGAAAGCATCAAGATAAGAAGCGACATATCACGATTCGAGTTGATGAGAATTGAAATTGCCTCCTCGCATGAAACCATGTCGGTGAGAAAAACATCTCGTATCCCTGGACTGTGTTCTTGCTTCGATCTATATTGCACCTCATGAAAAAGAAAGCCAGCCATGTATACGGACCGGTGCCCTCGAGAAGATTCGGATTGTCCCTGGGTGTAGATCTCTTACCATACAAAACTTGCAGCCTGGATTGCATATATTGCCAACTGGGCCGCTCGAAAACCCTCACCATCCAGCGAAACGATTTTTACCCGGTGGACAAGATCCTTGCGGACGTCACCCATTCACTCGAGACCGGACCCAAACCCGATGTGATCACCTTGGCCGGAAGCGGAGAGCCCACCCTGTACAAATCGTTGGCCGAGTTGGTGAAAAAGTTAAAAAAAATCAGCGATGCTCCTCTCATGCTGCTTACCAACGCAAGCCTGTTTTACGACCCTGAAGTAGCCGATGCGATTCAGGCGATAGACATTCTTTCTCCATCTTTGGACGCTTGCGACGAACCGACCTTCGAACGTATCAATCGACCCGAAAAAACCCTGCATTTCGATACTGTCCTTACAGGATTACGCACTGTGCTCGCACATCATCCGGGCGAAATCCACCTGGAGGTCATGTTGGTACGCGGTATCAACGACACGGATGACCAGATAGAAGGCATGGCGAAGTTGTTACAATCCATCCGGGCCCACACCATCGACATCAACAGCCCCGTACGGCCGCCCGCATACCCGGGCACCCTGGTATGCACCGCAGATACTTTACAAAAAGCTCAAGCCGCCTTCGGACCACGGGCCAAGATCATAGCTGGGTACAAATCCGATCCGGAAAAAACAGTTGCACGACCCCCCGAAGAACAGAAAATCCTGGATCTACTGGCCCGTAGACCCTGCACCGTCAAAGATCTCCACGAGGCCCTGGGCTGCCACCCCAATGAGCTCATGCAGATGCTCGAACATGCCGAACGAGATCGAAAGATAGCCAGGCAACTCATCGAAGGCGAATTGTATTACGTCAAAAGCAACAAGCATTGAGACGACAAAAGGTTATTGAAACACTAAATAGGAGAAATGAATTATCGGACACAAAAAGATCAACATTGACAAATGGTTTTGTAGGGGCAGGGCTTGCCCCTGCCCTTTAGGGCAACCGCAAGGGTTGCCCCTACATAAAACCGAGAAATTTTTATTATGTGTCC
>JBFFBT010000247.1:0-9098 GCA_041560255.1 Myxococcota bacterium
ACCCGCTTATCCAAACAAGGAACTGAATGCACGCACTACGATGTTTTCACCCGGTTTTTTCCGAGGCTCGGCAATTCTGACGGCTTTTTCCCTCATCCTGCGTCCACCCTTCGCCCTGGTTCGAAGAGAGGCGAAATCGTCGGTTCCGGTGCGGGTAAAAATGACATCATCGGTCCACAACCTGCCGTTTTGACTCTGGTATAAAGCCAAGTGGGGCACTGGAACCTGCATACGGTCCATTGACAACATCGTACCAGCGTGGTTTTGCACCAACACAGCCGTGGTGGCCCGGTGGGGCCGGACCGGAACCTGGTCGAGCTGCACGCGGTGAAAGGTCTTGCTCGAATAACATAACTCTCCCTCCAATGTATTGGGACCGAACCAGGTATCCGACGGCCGATATATAGGAATCTCGAGCAAGGTTTTGGCCGGATTTTCTGTCTCGATGTGTATCCAAAGAGGGCTGCTTACATAAACAGTCACCTCCTCATCCGGGGGTACATACAGAGGATTTTCCGGCCGGGTAACCACCGGCCGATCGGCCAGCATGACCGATAATCTCAACCTTTCAGACGACGATCCGAATACAAAGCGGGTATAGTTTTCCAGACCGGACAGATCCAGGTCATCACATGGAAGCTCTACACCCAACGAGGTATCCAATGGGTCCGGGCCATCCCGATATGCCAATCTCCATTCACCTTCGAGCCGTTGAATCCAAAGGCTCAAGGGCCCGACATGCCAACAACCGGTTTTACCGTACGGGATAACATACTCTCCCCACCAGTTGATCTCGCTCATGTGGTCTCCCATCATCGATAATGCCTCCAGAGAAGTGATGTATCCATAACCTAACCCATGATGCCCTAAAGGGCTTTGCCCTTCAAAAATTTTCACCCGACTCAAAAATCTCTTTGACAATCACCCATCAGCGCACAATCATCCATATTGAACAGAATACCACGATCGCTCCCAGGGAGGTTGGTCGAATGATTATTCACTTTCCCATACCAAAAATCAAAAGGCGAAAACGTAAGCTGCCTTTGCCTGGAGCAGAACCGGGTGTATTGATACCTCCGACAGAGCTTCCCAAGCCGATCGTCTACCGGATTGATTATAATTCCACACGGTTCGATAGCACCAAGCTCGAGATCGACAGCTTGACCGCGGCTACCTTTCCCCAACCCGATGTGATCACTTGGCTGGACGTGCAGGGTCTTGGAGATATCGAGTTTTTAAAGCGCATAGGAGATCAGCTCGAGCTGCACCCTCTGACCCTGGAAGACATCGTCCACATCCACCAACGCCCCAAAGTCGAGGAGTACGATGACTATCTTTTTGTGGTGCTTAGGGCAGTGCGTTTGCTGGATGAAAACCGGATCGACAACGAACAGTTGAGCTTTGTTTTAAAAGATCGGATCTTGGCTACGTTTCAAGAACGTCCCGGGGATGGTTTTAATCCGGTGCGCAAAAGACTTCAAGACGGAAAAAGCATGCTGAGAAAAAATAGCGCCGACTACCTCTTGTATGCACTCCTGGATGCAACCATTGACAATTACTTTCCGGCGCTGGAGGCTTATGCAGACACCATGGATCTGCTGGATGAAAGGCTCAGAGAAAACCCCCATCCCAATCTTTCAAGAGCCGTACACGCGATGCGGCGGGAGCTGCGTCAATTTCGCCGAGCAGCCTGGCCTCTTCGGGATCTTACCGGCGCACTGGGAAGAAGCGATTTCACATTGGTTACGGATCAAACCAAGTTGGCGCTGAGAGACTGCCATGACCACGCCGTCCAAGTGGCCGATTTCGTCGAAAGCGGCCGCGAGCGGGCTTCTGACTTGGCTGATTTGTATCTCGCCATGGTGTCTGAAAAAACCAATCAAACCATGCGAACCTTGACCATCATCGCAACCATTTTCATACCATTGACTTTTTTGTGTGGTTTGTACGGCATGAACTTCGATCCGGATGCCTCGCCTTTCAATATGCCGGAGCTCAAGTGGAAATATGGATACCCAGCCTTCTGGATCACCATGATTTTGATCTTCCTGCTCATGCTCTGGTTCTTCCATCGAAAAGGCTGGATCGGCAACAAAAACAAAAAATATTAAAAACAAAGGAACCGATCTATGTTTTCCAAAATACCCGAATCTTGGATGCCCTTGCTCAAAAACATGATGTTGGCATTGTTGGTGATTGTCGTCATCGTAGTGCTCTATTCCCTCATGTTGCGTGGTCTCAGGCGGATCGAAAAGAAACACAAACTGGCTCCCTCGATGGCGTCCCTCATCAGAATCTTGGTGCGTTGGATTGCAGTCACTTTAGGGGTGTTTCTGTCCCTGGATCAACTCGGTGTTCTGGAAAACATTTGGGCGGCACTGCTTGCGGTACTTGCCATGGTCGCGGTGGGGTTTGTAGCGGTATGGAGTGTATTGAGCAACATGCTTTGCACCTTGCTCATGCTCATATACAAACCCTTTCAAGTGGGAGACGATATAGAAATACCTGTCGACAACCTCAAAGGCAGGGTTGTCGGTCTCAATTTGATGTTCACGAGTTTGGAAGACGAAAATGGAGATCTCATTCAAGTACCCAATAATTTTTTCTTTCAAAAAGCCACCAGAAGAAGTTCCGGCAGTTCGGTGAAAAACTAACAAAAACAGAAAACAAGTCACTCGTATGCGCAGGCATCTTTCTATCTCATCCATATTAATTGCCTTTCTTTTTCTGCGCGGCACTGCTCATATGGATTCCGCACAGGCCGACCCATCTCCCTCGTACGACAGCAGTGAATCCGATATTGTCGAAAGAATCGATATATCCGGCAATCTGAGCTTTTCAGACGATACCATTCTGGATGGGTTGGCCATGAAACCTCCTTCGGGCTGGCTGAAAAAGGAAACCACGGCTTTCAACCCTGCAATTCTGGAAGCCGATAAGCAAAGAATCCTGTTTTTCTACAAAAAAAGAGGCTATTTTTCGGCCAGAATCAAAGAAACCGTCATCACAAAAAACAACCCTGGTAAAGTAAGCATTCATATCGTCCTGGATGAAGGAACCCAGACCAGGATTGAATCGGTTGCCTTTCAGGGTTTGGAAAAACTAGGCATAGACGAACAAAAACTCATCATAAGCTCTTTCGGCCTGGTTATGGGCGACATGTTTTTGCATGATAACTATCTTTCAGGGAAAAATCGAATCAGAAAATCCCTGCTCGCCATGGGTCGTGCCTTCGCAACCGTCGATGGCCAAGTGACGCTAAGCAAAAATCTTACCGGTGCAGTAATAAAGATTTTCATCGATCCGGGACCCGTAACGTATTTTGGAGATACAATCATCACAACGGAAAAACCGGATCTCAAGAATGCTGTCCTGGCAAGAATCACATGGAAGGCCGGTGAGCGATTCGATCCTCGGAAGCTCGATCTCACCACGGCAAGAATCACACGTTTGGGTGTTTTCAGTAGTGTACGCAGTTCCCACCACAGATTGGATCAAAGCGAGCTCGCCGAAATCCGCATTCAATTGGCTGAAGGGCTTAAGAACGAATTGCGTGCAGGCATCGGGGCAGGCATCGATCGGGCTCATTACGAAATCCGGGGCCGGGTTGCATATCTGCGGCGCGGGTTTGTATTTCCATTGATGAAATTGCGCCTTGAAGCCATGCCTGCATACATGTTTTTGCCCAATGCGAATGATGGTGAAGGAATCGGCGGTGAGGCCACCATCGGAGTCGAAAAGGAAGATTTTATCCTGCCTTTGCTTACATCCGTGGTCGAAATATCGTACGCGGCGCAACAATACGAAGCCTTTTCCATCCACGGATTGGGGCTCAACGCTTCTCTAGCTCGCCGTCTTCTAGAGGACAAGCTCACTCTCAGCATGGGTATTCGTATCCGGAATCAGAGCATTTTCGATATACACAGCGCGATTTCAGAAGAAGAATCGGTCGCCCTCGGCCTTACATCCCCTTACAGGCTGAGCTACTTCGAGCAACTCGCCACGTACGACAGCCGCCAGGATCCACTGAAGGCCGAGTCCGGTCTTTATCTGATGCTTCATCTAGAAGAAGGCACCAATCTTATGGGTGGCAGTTTTGACTTTGTTAAAGCTACACCTGAAATAAGAGGCTATCTCGCATTTGGATCACGTACGGTGTCCGCCTTTCGTCTCAAGGCGGGTTTTACCATTGCAGGCAGCGGCGTTCTGCCGATTACGCAAAGGTATTTTTCGGGGGGAGCCTCCAGCCAACGAGGCTTTCCCCAACAACGCCTGTCTCCTTACGCTATGGGGAGTGAAAACGCAGGCGTCCCCATCGGGGGTGAGTCGCTTTTCGAAACCAGCCTGGAGATCCGTCAAGATGTTTTCAAGCTATCCGGCAATTGGATCGGTTTGGTGGCCTTTCTTGACGGCGCGGATGTCATCCTAAAAGGCAACGAGATAGATATCCTGAATCTGCACTGGGCCTGCGGCTTTGGGCTTAGAATAAAAACCCTCATCGGCCCAATACGTTTTGATCTAGGATTCCGCCTCAATCGGATGAGCGAAAATGATCCGGTTCCACAAGAAAAAATCGCTTTTCACTTCAGCCTGGGAGAAGCTTTTTGATCAAAAAAACCTTCATGAAGCTGACAAAATTCATGTTGTGGGCCGTTGTCGGCATCATACTCCTTCTGGCATTCACTATGAGCGCACTGCATACCACTTGGGGACGAAATTGGCTCAAGCAACAAGTCATCATCATGATCGAAAAACAGATTTCCGGGAGGATTACAATCAATTCGATCGAGGGCACACTTCCCCACCGGCCGATTCTGGATAAAATCATTATAACCGATCGACAAGGAAAACCAATCCTCGATATCGATGCCATCAGCATGCATTTCAGCATATTTGAGTTGCCGGCCGGCACCCTTCGAGCTCATAAAATTTTAGTTTCCAAGCCGAAGTTATTTCTTGCCCCATCGAATAACGGTCGGTGGAATATCAGCAATCTCATCATGCCATCCAAGCCGGGCGCCGAAAATAAAAATAAAGAAATGACTTTTAGAATCGACAGCCTAAAAATCGACAACGGGAGCATAGATATCTACAAAAGGGACGACAACACGCTCACATTTCGAGATATCGAGCTGGAGATCGAGGCAAGCTATGACTCGACCGAAGCACATATCAAGCTCATTGATGCAACCATCCAATTGCCTTCACACAAAACCAACGTATCGCTATACGGATCTTTTATCACGGATTTCACCGAATCCCGTATCGACAACTTTAACCTCAAGACGAATCTTGGTTCTCAACTCTCCGCCCAAGGTTTTTTTTCAAACAACGGCCATTTAATCACCGATATCGTTGTGCACCTCAACCACCAAGAAACCGGCCGTTTCTGGTCGTTTTTGAAGCCCAAGGATAATATCAATTTGCTCGTGAGGTGCACGAGATCAAACCACAACAAACCCTTCGAAATCAAACTCAAATCCGATTCGCCCGGTATCAATCTTCTCATTGAGGCTTTTGCCGATCCATCGCAAGCAAGCATCTGTGCCTCAACTACGCTTGAAAACCTCGATCTAAGTAAAATCAACCCCAATCTACCGAACAGCACTCTAGATCTTTTCAACAAAACCAAACTCACGTGGAGCCATCCGCCTTACATCCGAGGCAGCTCTCATGGCGAGATCCGAGGCGCGTTCGACACAATGCGTATAACCCAAAGCAAACATATCTTCACTTTCAACCAACAATCGATCTCAGCCGTTTTGGATTTTATGACAACTCGGGGATCAGGCAGGCTGGAATCGAACTTAACATTGGACACAAACGCGCTCGAGGTCGCAAACAACAAAACGACCGTTTCCGTCGACAATCTCGACCTTTTTGGATTCTCTTCTCCAAAGAGCCGCCTCGAGATCATCATGACCAAAACATTGCACAATCACTCCATACAAGCTGATTTCGAAATGGACGATCTTGCGTATGGAAACTGGAAATCTGGACGGTTCAACGCTCGGGCCGCCTATTTCAACACCCTCGGAAAAACAAGCGCAAACGCATCCCTGTCGCTCGAAAACCTACGATTTAGAAACCATCAACTCGGCAACCTGAGGGGAACCTCATCCCTGATCGCTCGCAACAAAAATATCGATTTGACGCTTACCGCCGACGCAAAAGATCTTCCCCTTGAGATTGAAGGCCGGATCGCAGTCCAAAGGCATCCGGATCGAACCGTGGCTGAAATCGACTATCTTTCGATACGAACACAGAGAGTGGGTTGGACAGCCACCAATGGAGATCTTACATGGCAATCCAATGGAACCATATACATCAACAATCTCAACTTAACCTCCAGTATCGGCAGATTGAGCTTGGATCTACAGCGACGGACCCCCGCGAAAATGTCGACCAACATAAACATACAGAACCTGGATCTGTACGGCCTGCATGAAGCCTTGCCGATTCTCGAGCTTCCGAACTTTTGCGGCACTCTGAGCGCCCAGCTCAATATTGTAGCTAACCCGATAGGCACCGAGATTGAAACCTTTGGTTCGTTTAAAAAAATATGTATACTACCCGAGTCGCCAACCTTGTTCGGAGCATTTCAAAGCACAGTCAAAAAAAGCAAGATCGTCCTCGATCTGGACGTTCATGACGACGCACTCGGCGGTCTCAAATTGTCAGCCGGCGCCCGTGGTCCAACCGATCCTTTCAGTACCGTCATGTGGCGCCGACCCCAAAACATTCTCATGGAAAAATTGGATATCAAGCTGGATGCGATTGACATACCTGGGGTTGCCGATAGGCTTGGTTTTCGCATCGCAGCGGGCGGGAAGCTTTACGGACAAATTCAATTACTGTCAAACGATCGTCAAAATCCGCACCCTACAATTTGGATCGACCTCGACATGCAAAATATGCTGTTTCCACCATTTTCACAACCGCTCTCCATCGATATCCAAGCAAGCTTGGAACCGAATCTACTTAATATGCAAATCGAGCCATTTTTCCCCAAACAGAAAAACATCACCATCAAAACGCAACACCAATTTGGATACGGCTCATTATTGGAAGGCAAATTTGACGCCCTATACACATCACGGTTTTCAATGCATGCCGACATCAAACCGACATCCGCCCGGCAGATATCCGATAACTTACAATTGTCTTCTTCCTTGGACGGAGTGATTGCTGCACGCGTGAAGGCCTATGGCACCCTGACGGATCCGACCATTTCCGTACAGGCAAGCTGGACCGAAGCCGGCATCGCAGGTATCAATCTCGACAACCTCGACGTAGATTTCAACACCTTCACCGGCGCCTACAAGTTGCGGGTTATCGGTCGAGGACACGACACCGGCTCATTCGAGCTGGATGCGCGTATTGACCCCGAGACAGCTTTACCTGTGCGTTTGTCTCTATACGCCGACGACTTCAACCTAAGCCGATTCAATCACCTGCGCGCAACAAACCGATATATGACCCATTACATCGATGGAATCCTCGACGCAAATCTGGAGTGGTCCGCAGATCCCAATCCATCCGCAAAACCCGGCTGGTTGCATATACGCAACGCAAGCCTTGAAATCCCCGGCACCATCCCTCCTCTTCGAAACCTCGAAATGGTTTTCACCATCCGCGACCGCTGGCTATCGGCAAACTGCCTTACCCAAGCCGGATCTGGTTCGCTGGCGGCAACTCTGGACGTGGATCTTCAATATTGGCCGTCTCTATCATCTGAAATCGACGTTTCCATGCGTCATGTACCATTGCCCGTTGCGGGCCAAACCCTGGGTCTGGATCTGGATGCCGACATTTTTACAACCTACATCAGCAAACTCTGGAAAATCGAGAACAACATACGAAATGCGGTTGTATATCTTCCACAAAACATCAAGGGGTCGTACTATGACACGAAAACCTTGGAAGATATCCAAATGCCGGTCGATCAAGTTACAAAAAACGATCCGACCGGACAACCGGAGCATTCAACATTCTCGCATTCTGATACAATGCATATGCTCATTCGAACCAAAGAACCGGTTTCGGTGCGCAATCAAGACATGGAAGCCCAACTCGTAGTTGATCTCGAAATATACGACATAAACCAAAAGTCATCGATGACAGGCAGCGTACAATCCATCGGGGGTCACGTTATGCTGTTTGATCGAAAATACGAAATCCAAAGCGCCAAAGCAATATTCAAGGGCAAAACACCTCCCGATCCTGATATCACGATTGTGTTGCTGCACTATTTTAATACGATGACCTTAAAAGTCTCTATCGAAGGTACACTGTACCGACCCAAGGTAACTCTTTCGTCAGAGCCCGCGGTGTATGAACAGACCCAACTGCTGGCCTTCGTCCTGGGAAGTGATCCCGACGATCAAACCGGTGAAGAAAGAAACCTCGAGGATCGAGCCACCGGAGTGGCCTCAAATCTGCTGCTTTCGAAAGTACAACAGGAAATCAAACGCGCCCTGCCGATCGACACCCTTCGAGTCAAAACGGACAGAAAACAAGGAAAGACCACAGGAGGGCTCCAGGTGGGAAAATGGATCACCAATAATATTTTCTTTGCCTACCGCTACCATTTGGGGGCAAAGGATTTTGATAATATCAATGAGGCGAACGTAACGTATCGTCTCACCAAAGAATGGGTTTTGGAAGCTGTCTACGGCGATCGAGGCAAGGGCGGCCTCGATATCCTTTGGGTGAAGAAATTTTGATTATATCCAGAAAGGAGAAACAAATTTTGAAATTTTATGTCTATATTGCGTTGATGTGTTCCTCCAACACCACAATTCAGTAATTTCAAAAGATTGGATGTTCGTTATCTCGCAGGCGCTGGAGTACGTTTTCCATTTTCTTGGGGAAACCAATTCATGCATCCAAGTAAACCCCAACGTTGCATATAACGATGTATTGAGAGCGCACGAAATTAGCTGACTACAACAAAATGTGTGCATATATGTGATTGAGCCGAAATTTAACTTTTTGTGGCTTTTGGAAACAATGTCATTCTGGCATGCTTTAAGCCGGAATCTATAATTTTAACAATGGATCCTGGATAGAATCTATCCAGGATGACGGCATTTTAT
>JBFFBT010000248.1:0-9020 GCA_041560255.1 Myxococcota bacterium
AACGAAGTGGGTTTGCGAAAGGTCCGGGTATAATGTATATCCTTGAAATTGTATGTTTGGTGACAAAACATCCTCAATGCGGGTTTGGTGGATTCCATCGGTATTTGGCTTGACGGTGGGTACAGTACTGTTTGCAACCGTGTACCTCATACCCATCAAGGCGGATGATATTTGGTGGCATCTAAAAACCGGACAGATCATTCTTGCGCGCCTCCAATTGCCTATGAAAAATATGTATAGTTTCACTGCCGAACACAATGTCTGGATGCCGCAGGAGTGGCTCTCTCAGGTGGTCTTTTATGTTGTGTACCATTGGTTGGGTTATCGTGGTCTTATCTTTTCAGGAATTCTACTCAATGCGGCCGCATGCGGTTTTGTCTATAAACTCATTATCCGGTATTCGAAATCACCATATGTCTCGGCCGTCATTACGTTTCTCGCATCCCTGATGATATTGGGGCAATTTTCCATCAAACCCTACCTGTTTGGAAACCTCTTTTTTATTATTACCTTATATATGATGGAACACAACCGCATGGGTGGGCGCATGCGGCCGTTTGGATTGTTTCTGTTGTTTGCCGGTTGGGCCAACTTTCATGGAAGCTTCCTCATGGGGTTGGCTTTGATTGTGATTTATCTTTTTGCTTCTTTGACGGTTTTTCTTCGAAATAAAGAGACCAAATTGGACGTATTGAAACCCTACTTCATGGATTTCATCTTGGCGGTAGCTGGATCCATGGCGACTCCCAACCACGTCTTCGGTTTGATCTTCCCGGTTGCGTATCTTCAAAACGCATTTGCCAATGAGGTGACATATCTTACCAACCTGAGTGAATGGCGTCCGGCGGGACTCGAGACCCCTCTCGGCCAGATGGTCTTTTTTTATCTTTTATTTTGCGTGTTTGCAGTCGCCGGCTCGGGGAAAGCTCCCAAAACACTGCATATTGGATTGTTGGTTGCATTTTCGGTGTTTGCTTTTTCATCAATCCGCAATATTCCTTTGCTGGGTATGGTCGCCACGTTGGTCTTGGCTCGGCATCTGCCTTTAGCTTTTCGCCGTACGTGGAAAATCATGGTAAGAAAACGCAAGCTGGTTGATATGCTGGAAAGTATTCATCAACGTCTGGTTGTGGTGGATATGCGGTCGAAGACCTTGGTTTTACCCGCACTGTCTGTGCTCATTCTCGTTATCATGTTTTCGTTGCCCAAGTCGTATGGACTGAGCTACAGCGCGTTGGGTGATGTGCATGAATTGGCTGATCTTTCAAGGGATTATTATCCGAAATCGTTGATGGAGTATTTGCGGGAGAAAAACTCAAAACATCGAATTTTCAATCATTTCAATTGGGGTGGGGCTATGATTTGGGCCCTTTATCCCCAATTCAGGGTTTTTATCGATCAACGCAGCAACTGTTACCCCACGGATGTTTTTTTGGACTATTTTGCAGTTCATCATCTTAAAAAAGGATGGTTGGACGTGCTGAACAAATGGAATATCGATATGGTGGCATATCCGGTTGACACCCAACTGTCCAAAGCCTTGAAAAAAACATCCGGCTGGTGGGTTGAATATGAAGACAGCCAAGTGGTTCTATTTACCCGCAGCCTGTATTGATTCTTGTGGATAGGTGCGCATATGCGCATGATTTGCTTTCGGAGACAAGATCGGTATTTGGTTAATCCCCCGTTATTATAATATTTTTCTTTGACCATGGAGCATTTGGTTACTTTGCGTTTGGATGGAAAAGGTGATATATCTTTTTTGTGGGTATCATGACTGTGTATCGATAGGGGTATCGGATGGTTGAACAACACCTCGGAAAATACACCCTGCTGGAGCGACTGGGTGGAGGTGGAATGGCGGAAGTATTTCGGGCTCGGTTGAGGGGCCCGGAAGGGTTTGAGAAACAGCTTGCCCTGAAATTGATTCTTTCGCATTACTCCGAAGAACCCGAATTCGTGAGAATGTTCATCCAAGAAGCTACTCTGGCGGCGCATCTGGATCATGCCAATATTGTTCGGATTTACGAGTTCGATCAAATCGACGGACGTTACTATATTGCCATGGAGTTGATATCGGGAAAAGATCTTAGGAAAGTCATGGTGCAGTCGAACCGTATCAAACGTCCGGTCCGCATCCCGGAGATTCTGGTGGTTGCCCAGGAAGCCTGTAGAGGTTTGGCTTTTGCGCATGGAGAGATCGCCTCCAACAGTCCAAAAATTGTGCATCGTGACATAAGTCCTCACAATATCATCATATCTCAAGCAGGAGAAGTGAAGATAACGGATTTCGGCATTGCCAAATTGGCTTCCAGCGCAACGGTGACCAAGACCGGCTTGGTCAAAGGCAAGGCTGCCTACATGGCCCCCGAACAAGCCCGAGGCGGACTGGTGGATCACCGGTGTGATATATTTTCTCTAGGCTGTGTCATCTGGGAACTTTTGACCAATCGTCGTTTATTCAGCGGCGATAACGAGTATGCCATTGTCGAAAGTCTGATGCGTGATACCATCGAGCCTCCCATCCATTACAACCCACAGGTTCCGGATGAGGTGAGTGATCTGGTTTTATCCATGCTTCAAAGGGATCCGGAGAAACGTAGTGATTCGGCGTTTGAGCTGGCAAAGAAGTTCGATCGACTTCTTTATTTGTATCCCGGTGTGGATCGCTACACATTGTTGGTCGAGCTATATCAGCAGTTGTTTTCCAATTCTCCCGAGCATACCGCAATTCTTCCCTCGGACGATAAACCGATCACCACCCGATTGGCGGATAAATCGGATGAGATCTATCGACTTATCGAAAACACCGAGAGTCAAGCCGCCCAGGAATTTTCGGTGCCCAAGCGTAGACGCGGTTGGTTGGGCGTAACCTTGGTTGTAACCATATTGCTGGTTGCGTTTACATTTCTCGGCATTTATGGATTGAACCTATTTGACAGCCGGGATGAAGATCCAACTTCTGGTTCCAAAGAGTCCAGGCAACCGACAACCAAAACAACTTCTGTCGCATCACAGGTTTCCACGGACCCCAAGGATGCTTCTCTACGAGGCGGGGATACGCCATCGGTCGTGGTTACACCGACGCTTGGGTCGAAAGACGATGTCTCCGAGCAGAATGCACTCGTTGCGGTCGGGCCATCGAGCGGTATGGAGGCCGGCAAGGTTTCTATCGAGCCGAAGGAAGACGAGCCTTCGGTTTTAGAGAAAACCCCGCCTGCCTCAAAACCAAAAGCAGACGCCGGAAAAAATCCGAAAGCCCGCAGCGGCAAGACAAGGAATACCCGCCGGGCATCACCTCCGCAAAAAAAGGAAAACGGTTTTTTGGATTTAAACGCCATTCCTTGGGCCCGGGTCTATTGGCGTAAAAAATTTCTCGGACCTACTCCATTGCAAAATTTTGAGCTGCCGCCCGGCGAGCATACTCTTATCCTGGAGAATCAAGATCTGGGCATTCGAGAGAAAGTATCTATTCGAATCAACCCCAAACGCAAAACCAAACGTTTGGTCAATCTCTTGAACAATTAAAGTTACCTATCCAGGATAACTCTAAATATTTTTCAATCGCACCACCGCGGTTTATCGGTTGGATGCATGCAACGGGACAATGTTGAAAGATTTTTTCTAGAGTAGGTAGATTTTCATTGACAAAATATAGTGAGTGTAATATATGTAAAGTATAATATTAAACAGTATATATTTTAAACACACTATTATAAATATTACTTTTAAGGTAATATATTTAGTATATGACAGAGAATGTAAAAATACGCGCAGGCCTGTTCACGTCCGAGGATCTCAAGAAATTCGAAAGTTCCCGGCCTGAGGGGATATCCTCCCAAGAAGTGATATCGATATTTCAGGCCAGAGGGGTGAAGTTATCTGAGGCTACATTCCGGAAATATGTGCAATTGGGACTCTTGCCTACCTCCAAAAGAATCGGAAAAAAAGGAAAACACCAGGGTTCGAAGGGTATTTATCCGATTTCGGTCGTGCGCAGGATCAATCTCATCAAGTATATGATGATGGAAAACATGACTTTGGAGGAAATTTGGGAGTCGTTTCTAGCGATTCAAAACGAGATGGAAAGAGCGCAACAATCTCTGGATGGCTTGTTCGAATTGATTGACCAGCGCATCGAGCGGGTCGGTTTGCGGGAAGCATTTGCAGAGGGTTTGAAAAAGGAAGTTGAACAAACGCGAAAAGAAGCGCAAGGTGTATTAAAAAAGATTGAAAAGCTATCGAGTCGTTTGGCTTTAGTTCGTCCTCAGTCGATCCAAGAGGAACAAGGAGGTCTCTCATGAGTATATACCAAATAGGTGTAGGCCGCCAGCCAAGCTTGGATACAAAACGCAAGGGAAGGCGTCGTTCCAAGACCATTGCAAGAAAACAGATGATGCGTGAGCGCAAGGAGATTCAGATTGATCAGAAGTTGATCCAGTTGGCGGATCAGGTCAGACCGCGAACCAGAAAAGAATGCTTGCGCAATGAGAGACCTTGTTTGTTTGTCTCCTGCAAGCATCATCTGTATTTGGATGTGAATCCCGATACGGGATCCATAAAATTGAATTTTCCCGATAAAGAAGTCTGGGAGTTGGGGGAGACCTGTGCGCTCGATGTCGCTGAACGGGGAGGATTGACTCTGGAGGAGGTCGGAGAAATCATCAACCTGACCAGGGAGAGAATTCGCCAGGTGGAAGCTTCCGGGCTTCGCAAGCTTCTGGAGTTGACTGGAGAGCAAGGACTGAGAGACCTTTTGAGTTGATACGTACTGCGCGAAGTCGGCTGGAGTGGCAGTTTGTATAAATTGTGTTATAAAAACAATGGTTTATTTTATATAGGCGAAGATGTTGGTGTAGTGTTATGGAAATAGAGTTCCTCCACATTTTCCAATTATCATCGTTGCCGAGTGGTCTTGACTGAAGTCTTTTGAATTGATAAAAATGTGGCTGTTTGCAAGATGATGAATGGGAGGATTCCTCAATTTTTTAGTTTGATGTAATCGGTTGTATGGGATCCCGATGAGGAGGTATGTTGAAAATATCCTGTGGCTACTGCAAGGCAGTCTACAGCATTGATGACTCGTATCGCCAGCGAGAGCGATTGAAGGTGAGATGTCCCTCTTGCGGAAAGATTCAAGAAATCAACAATCTACAGCTTTTTGGAATGGGGGATAGAGAGCCCTGTCAGCCTTTGGACAATGGCCTTTTAGATTGTGGGCCTAAGAGCCGAGGAGGAGAAAGTAAAGAATGGAAAGTGAAAAAGGCAGATGGATTGGAGGAGGGTCCATTTGATCTTTGCGAGATCAAACATAGAATTCGACAGGGAAGAGTAGACCGGGACGATTTTTTGGCCAAGGGAGACAGTGAATATCTGTCATTGGATCACTGGGCGGGATTGGAGCCTTTCAGCATAAAAACCATGACCACCACGACCCAAACGGATTTGCAGAGTATTCCCGGACAGAAAGATACAGAGGGCCGACCCAGGAATAGAGTACAGAGTTACTTGATCGTTGCTCTGGTGGTATCGATAATTTTGGTCGTGGCCTTGTTTGTCGTTATACAACCCAACAGTCCTGAAACCCGGAAAAAAATTAATGATTTCAATAAAATCATTGAGAAGTTCGCCCAAGAAATACCCGCGCCTACGGGTGATATCGCCAAGCTGATTCAAACCGGAAAGGAGCTCATGTGGTTGGATACCGGTTTCGGGTATCTCCAGGCCGACAAAGCTTTCAAGTCGGCGCTGATAATGGATTCAACCAACCAGACGGCATGCTCCGGATGGGTGCAGAACCGCGCTTTGATGGACCGAGGAAAAGGCGAAGTAACGCTTCGAAAAATGGCGATGGATATGATTGAGATGTGCATCCATAGAGAACCCCAGAATCCGCTTCTTCATCGAGCAAAAGCGTATTTGTTATACAGTCTTGGAGAGACATCCAAAGCGAGAACCTGGGCGGAGAAGGCTTTTAGTCAAGCTCCCAAGGACTCTGAGACCCTACTCATATTGGGTGCAGCTTGTTTGGATACGGACACGGACAAGGCGATTTCGTCTGTCAAACAAGCACTTATAGACCAATCTCAACTTTTGATTGCGTATCATGTATTGGGTCAGGCGCTGGCATTGCAGGGTCGTTACAACGCAGCTGTCGATGTCTACCAACAGCGTCTGGAACGGCAACCCGGCAACCTGGATACCCTTGAGGCCCTGGCGGGAATCGCATTGGAAATCGGAGATCTCAAGTTGGCCGAAAGTACCTACCTCCAAATCCTCGATATCGATGCATTTCATGTATCCAGTTTGGTGCAATTGGCCAGAATGCATATCCAGTCGCACCATCGCTATAGACCGGCTGCCAATCTGATAGAGAAAGCTTTGCGTGACGCAAGCCATTTGTCTCCATCCGATAAGGCACGGTTGCTTTGTGAAAAATCCGTGCTTTTACGTCTAGAGGGTTCCTTGGAAAAGGCTTTGGAGGCGGCCGGCCAGGCCGTTTTCGAGGATCCATATTATATTCCGGCCATGTATTCCCGGGCTGTAACCCAGCTCGATGCGGGCCAACTGGTCAAAGCCTTGACGTCGCTGAAGGAGCTGAAGAATCATCTGCCTCGATCTGCCAGGGTTAGGGCAAGATTGGCCGAGGCGTATATGCTCGTGCCGGATTATGATGCATCCCAGCGTGAGTTGAGTGAGGCCATCGATCTCGATTCTGAAGATCTGGATATCCTTCTCATGAGAGCCGTGATGCATATGTATCTGGACAACCGAGCACAATCCCAAAAGTGGATGCAAAGAGCCCTGGAGACGAAAAGTGTCGGCCAGGGATTGGGCAAAGACTTGAACGCATACTATGATGGTCCTTCTTTTTTGAAGAATACCGTATCAAGAGCCAAGCAAACAGCCGAAAAATATGATGAAGATGCGTATGTGCGAAGCTTGTGGGGGATCTCTTTGCTTCGAGCGGGTAAAGTCGGCATGGCGAGAAAAGTACTCATTGAGGCTTTACAGAAAAAAGCCGATTGTTTTCAAGCCAATTTATACTTGGGCTTGTTGAATCTAAGCGATGGAAACTACCTTAGGGCGGTATTTTTTTTGGAAGCAGCTTATCGAAAAAATGCCTTACATCTAAACACCGCGGTTGGATTGGCCGAGGCATACTTGAAAAATGGATGGATCAAGAAGGCTGAAACGATATTTGCAAGTAACGCCCAAAAAGGACAGAAACATATCGGAATTCAGCTGGGATTGGCAAAGGTGTCGTTGGCGAAAAAACAAAAGAAAAGGGCGGTCGAACAATTGGTGAACTTGGTGCGTTGGGATCGCGAGAATATGATTGCCAAGCGGATGTTGTTCCAGTTAGGTTATTGACATATTTGGTTTGTCTTCTTCGCAAAACTCTTGTTTTGCTTTGGAAAAGCCTGGAAATCCGAAATTCGGTTGTATTCGTCTTCGGGAGATGAGTATGAAAGTTTTGTTGATAGGCAACGGAGGTAGAGAGCATGCACTGGCTTGGAAGTTGGCTCAAAGCCGGCATACTACCGAATTGTTGTGCGTGGCGGGCAACGCTGGAATTTCGAAAGAACCGAAAACTGCATGTCGACATGTTGATATTGAAGATGTGGATGCACTGGTTGCTTTTTCGGTTGAATGGAAACCGGATTTGGTCGTCGTTGGACCTGAAGCGCCTCTGGTTGCGGGTATCGTCGATCGGTTGGAGAGTCTGCGTTTTTCGGTTTTGGGACCCAACCAAAGAGCATCGCAACTCGAGGGTAGCAAGGCTTTTGCAAAACAGATGATGAAAAAAGCCCGGATTCCGACGGCCGATTTTGAGGTGTTTGATAAGTACGCGGATGCCGTAGATTTTGTCCGCAGACATAAACAACCTTGGGTGGTCAAGGCGGATGGGTTGGCGGCCGGAAAAGGTGTGATTCTTTGCAATGATGTCGGCCAAGCCGAGGCGGCGTTGGAAAACGTCATGCTGAAAAAAGAATTTGGAGATGCCGGCGATCTCGTAGTGATAGAAAAAACTCTTCTGGGTCAGGAGTTGTCCTGCATAGCTTTGACGGATGGAGAGACAATTCGGCTTTTGGCGTCATCGAAGGATCATAAAAGGGTTTTTGACAAGGACAAAGGACCGAATACAGGGGGTATGGGCGCCTATTCTCCCGGTTTTTCGGGCGGGCAGGATTTTGACCGCTATGTATCGGAAAAAATTCTCGAGCCCTTGGTGGCTGAATTGTCCCGGATGGACATTCGATACCAAGGGATTATCTATGCAGGGCTCATGATTACGTCCGATGGACCCCAGGTGCTCGAATTTAATGTACGCTTGGGGGATCCGGAAACCCAGCCTCTCATGATGCGCCTGCGTTCCGATTTGATCGATGTAATGACGGCTTGTGTTCAGGGCAGGCTGCATACTATCGATCTCGAGTGGGATCCTAGACCCGCGGCTTGTGTTGTGATGGCATCGGGTGGCTATCCAGGAACCTATCAGAAGGGAAAGCCGATTCATGGCTTGTCAAAAATCGAGAGCCTGAAAGATGTCAAAGTGTTTCATGCCGGTACTGGAATGAATGCCGGACAATTGGTTACCACTGGAGGAAGGGTGTTGGGGGTTACGGCTTTAGGAAACGATGTGCAACAGGCTGCGAGAAAAGCATATAGCTGTGTGGCGGCCATACATTTTGACAATGCCCAGTACCGCACGGATATTGGGTATGTGGCAGGGGAGATACCGTTATGAGTATGCAAAGTGTTTTGATTGTCATGGGATCAGACAGTGATAGTGCAACGATGCAAGAAGCGGCCGAGGCGCTCAAACGTTTTGGGATTCGGTGTGAAATGCGGATTGCCTCGGCGCATCGTACGCCGCATAAAGTAAAAGAGTTGGCAGAGCAAGCCCGGCAAAGAGGCGTGGGTGTCATTATTTCCGGAGCCGGCATGGCGGCGCATTTGAGTGGAGTGATTGCCGCGCATACTACTTTGCCGGTAATCGGGGTACCTCTTCCATC
>JBFFBT010000249.1:0-8993 GCA_041560255.1 Myxococcota bacterium
AGCTGGCTTCCTCGAGGGCCTCATAGACGGCCTTGACGTTGGGCGGCATGCGATCCGGATGGCTTTCTGTGCCGCCGAACACCGGATGCCAGGCCACAGACAGGTTGAGCACCAGACGTTCGGTCCGGTCGGTCTTTCTCCAATCCGCAATCTCCTCCCGTAAAGCCTGGGCCAGATCGCCGATGGTGCCGAAGTATCCTCCTTCCAGCGTATCTTTGTGGATGGGTTTGTGGGTTTCCCGATCGAAGGCGATGTACGGCAAAGCCAACCGGGTGGAAACCTGGGCTAGGCATTGCTCGGGGTCGCCCTCGAGGTTGCAAAGCAACTCTCGGGCCATGCGCACCAGCGTGTATCCATGCCGGGAGCGGCCCGGATGGTTTTCGGGATGTTGTGTGGCGGTGCGGGTGGCGGCGGTGTCCAAAATGGCCAGACGCACGCGTTGTTTCGGTTTTTCGGGTCGTTGCAGCTTGGCTTGTCCGGCTTTATGTAGAAATTCGGACTGGTAGGTTTTCCAGCTGAGCTCCGTAAGGTTGGGTGTTGCCATGCCGCCCACCGCCATGGCGTCCGGGCCCAGGTCGGCGAGCTTGTTGGTTTGGATGAGCTTGTCGATGATTTTCAGGTCCGGATCTTGGCCGCGATGTTGGTATAGGCAGTACGCCCGTAAGGCCAAAGCGCTGTTTTCGAAAGCGCCGAACATGTGACAGGTTTTCCAGCCCGAGCCCTCGGTGCATCGCTTGTCCTGATCGGGATCGGGTTTGTCCTGGGATGCGTACGTGCTCACGCAGCACTCGTCCGGGATGGGCTCGATACCGTCCACTGTGGGGCATGGCTCCCCGATCTCTTTTTTTACTCCCACCCAGCGCCAAACGGTAAATCCACGGGCGAAGGCCGGGGGGACTTTTTTCCCGCCCTCGAGCAGATCTTTGCTGGACGCTATGGGTCCGCCGTGATGCGATGGGCACGAGCAACCGGTCAGCCAAAGAAACATTCCAACAGCGACCGGCGGCCCGAAAAATTTGAAAACACATCTTTTAAATTTCATTTTAGGTCCTCCTTGGATTGGTAAACATGGTCTGTTGCATTGGGTTGCTCAGGGTATGATGAGCCGCACACCGGCCCAGTCTTCTGCGGGCAATTGCTCTTTGACCCTGAGCAGGGTTTTTCGATAGGCTTCTTGGTCGGCCGGCTCCAGGTTCGGCTCTGCATACAAAACAGATGCGATCTTGGCGGCCAGTCGATCATCGATCTTGCGGCTGGTGGCAATCACCAACCGGCTGCCCGCAAACAAAAACGCCTGGGCCAGACCCAATCCGGTATAGCTTGCTGCCGCGGTCCGGCCGGTCTCACATCCGATCAGCACGACCCGTCGGGGAGGGCGATCCAACGCAAAGATGTCCCCGATGCCGATCTCGGCTCCATCGGCGAGCAGCAACGCGCTGTCCCAACCCTGATATCCTCGGTAGACCGCGTGTCCGCTAAAGTGCAGCAGGTCGGCGTTGGCAATCCCCAAACGAAAGGCTTCCGGAGTGGATTTGGTGCCGTGAAGCACCAAGGTGGGCCAACTGGGTTTTCTTTTTTCCAAGTTTTCCTGGATGACAAAGGCTTCTTTGGAAGCCTCGGGGAGATCGGATTGCGGATCCACCACCACCAAGGCCCGGCGGGGCGAGCCCGGGTTTGAAAATCCGGCCGGGGAAGTTCTCCCGGGCAAGTCGAGGCTGTATGCCACCTGTTTGGATTTGAGCAAAACATCCTTGCCCCAATCGAGCGCGTGAAAATCCACTTCGTACATGCGGCCCATGGGCAGCACCCGGATTTTACGGTTGCGTTGGATGACGGCCGAAAAGGGTTTGAGCAGCAAGGAGGGCAGGAGGCTTTTTTGCCCGCGTGGCGGCAAGGGTTGGATCTCGGTGGTGGTCACCCCCGACCGGTCGGCGGCGAACCCGAGCCAGCCGTCGTTTTTTGGAAAATAAAAAAGCAGCATCTCGCCGTCCGAAAGATCTGATTTGGGTTGTATGGATCCTTGCAGGGCTTGCGTCTGGGGGTCCAGCGACAGCGCCTGATCGAGAGCTTTTCGCATGCTCTCGTAGTCTTGTTTGCGGGTTTGTCGGGCCAAGGTGAGCTGATCCTGCGGCAACCGCCAATCCAGGGCCGCTTGCTGATCGAGCTTTTTACGCAGGGTGAGGTAGGCGCTCATGGCTCGATCCCGGCGCTTTTGATGCGCAGGATCGAGCTTGCTCAACCGATCGGCTCGCAACATATCCAAGAAAGCCCGGATGCGGGCCGTGCGGGCGGCCAGCAGGGCCTCTTCGGGTTTGTTCATCGCGAGCAGCAGGGACAAATACTCCTGGGTGCCGGATTGATGCTGGGCCAAGAAGCCCGCCCGGCCCTCTCCCAGACCGACCCGCAACGACGCTTGATCGAGCAGCTTTTCGGCCTGCTGGTATGACTTGAGCGCCATGCGGTGTTTGCCCATATTTTTAAAGCTTCTGGCCAAACCGATTGTGGATCTCCAAATGGAGATGGGATCTTGGATGTGCTCGGAAAGCTCTTGCTGTTTGGTGTATAATAGCAGGGCTTTTTCCGGTTGACCGGCCGATAAAGCGAGCCGCGCCTCGACCTCGAGGATCCAAAGAACGAATACCATGTCGGGATCCGGGTTTTTACTCCGCGCTTTTTCGATGTATGCGGATGCTTCTGGGTGATTTCCCGCATGCAGGTAGGCAAGTGAAAGGTTGATGAGAACGTTTGTATGTTCTTTGGTCATGCCGGTACATTTTTCTTCAAATATGGCATAAGCCTTATGAAGTATGGAAATAGTATCACTCGATAAATTTCCTCCTGCTTCCGAGATTAATATGAGATTCCATCCCCAACTGTTTAGAAACATCGCTTTTTTGCATGAATTGATATCTTCGGGTAAATCATGGTATAATTGTTCAAAGAGATTCGAGGCTTCCTTTCTTCGTCCAAGAAGCTCAAATAGATTAGCCAATACTTGTCCGGAGCTCAGAGATTCTTTTTGCATGTCAAGCCGTGTGGCGATCAAGTGACAAGAATTCAATTGTTCCAGAGCAATTCGAAGATTGCCCGCTCTTGAAGCCAATTGTCCTTGAACATATAACATCGAAAAAATTTCAGTGGCAGAAGCGTGCTCTATGTAGTTGAGCACCGAATTTATTAGTGATCGAGCTTGTGTAATATCGTCTTTACTAAAAGCAAGGCTATGAGCCAGTGCAGTGGAATCATCCATTACCGCTGAAACATGTCCAAGCTCGGTATGTTTTGGTATTGCGGATCGAAAATATTTTTCGGCACTGTCCAAATTTCCTAATCCCAAATGCAACCGGGCCAGCAGGCTTTCGGCTTGGGCTTGGTGTGAGGCCGGGGCTTTCTCGAGGTGTTCGAGCACGAGTGATTTGGCTTTTTCGATTTCACCGGCTCTTCCCTGTTGAACGGCTTGCTCGAGCCAAGGGGGGCGGTTGGGTTCCGATAGCTTGAGCTTCCAGCTCGAGCGATCGTCATGGAGTACGGCCTCGACCGAGATTTCGGGCGTGGTTTTTCCGATTTTCAGCTTATAGCGCTTGCCTCCCTGGATGAGATCCGGGCCGGTGATGGCGGTGTTTCGATCCCCTTGGACCGAGAGCGCCGCCAGGGGATCGGTTTTGACCCAAATCGTAAGGGTTCTTTTTTCTCCGAGCACGCACAAAGGACCCTGGTTGACCGATTGGCAGCCTGTATACTCGACGTTCAACGGAAGGCGGATTTCTGCGGGAAGCGGGTCGAAAAGATTGTCGCATCCCATATGGATCAAACCGAGACCGAACAAGAGCTTCCATGCCGGCCGCAAGCGGTGGATACAAAGATTGACGCTGAAGACTGAAAATATTTTCATGATTGACCTGCCTTTGGTCGACGGTTCGGCCGGTAGTAAACCAAACTCCCGTACCTGCGTCAACCGGATGACGAGGGCAATGAGCCGCACGAGCCAAGCGTCCACCCAAGACCTTGGAGGCGAATAAGCGCTTTGTGCTCCCACCTCTTATGTTGTTGATGTACGCATTGCGGGTCGGATTTCTGACTTCGATCGAAAAACACTCGATTTTCCTGCTCGACATGTAAGGTTTTCGCCCGTTTTTCCAAAACCACAGATGTAACCCAATCGAGCGGACCTCTTCGGGGTTCGTTCGATATCCAGCCAAGGTGCACGCCGCGGCCGGTCGGTTTCGGCGTGTGTGGGTTGGCTGATCGAGCCCTCCGGGCTCGATGCCTTGAATGCCATAATATTTATTGAAAGGAGATGACCATGAACCACAGCATAAAAACATTGGGATTGAAGTTGGCTATAACCGCCGGTCTATTGGTTTGGGCTCAATCCACATCCGCCACCACGGCTTTAAAGATGCAGTCGGTCGAGGGTTTGACCCGGTATGCCGACGTGGTGGCCCACGGAAAAGTAGGAGTCATGAGCTCTTTTATGGAAAACGATCAGATATTCACTCAGGTGGAGCTCGAGGTCGCAGAGCTTTACAAGGGTGAGGCCGCTTTGAAAAAACTGACTTTGCTTTTGTACGGAGGGACGGCCGGGGGAAAACGTACCCGGGTCATCGGGGCTCCGTGTCTTTCGAGCGGCGAAGAGGTGGTGTTGTTTCTCAAAGCCGACTCTCGGGGAAGCTACGGGGTTGTCAACCTGGCCGAAGGCAAGTTCGGGGTGGTGACGGAAAAGGACGGGACCAAGCGGGTGGAACGCAGGTTGGACGGCATTCGCTATCTTACAAAATCTCGAGCCGTCGTTCCCGAGACGCTTTCCGGTTTGAGGGAAGCGGTGTTGAAATCCCGTTGATTTCCATGGTGATGCCGCCTGAGCTATGAAAGGAGATATGTCATGAAAACGCAAACCATAATATTTACGTTGTTTTTAGCCATACTAGGATTGGGAGTGTCGATGTTTTCCCCGGGTGATGCGCACGCTTTCCGGGTCATCGAGGCCATGCCGACAGACGGCACGTATTGTGAAGGCATGCCGGTGCGTTGCGACGCCGATGCCACCATCACACGGTGGTTTGTGCACACCGTTCCCTATTGGGTCAACCAGGACGCCGCGGTGGATGCTGCCGATCCGGATCCCAACTTGAACCAGGCCGATATCATTTCCGCCGTGCGGGCTTCGTACCAAACTTGGCAGGACGTGCCGTTTTCGTTTATCAAGTTCGATTACCAGGGCACCACCACCGCTCGTATTGCGGCCGACGGCATCAACACCACCTTGTTCTACAACCCGGCGTTGGATACGGCCGCGTGTGTCGGTTGGTTCGGTTTGCCGGGCGGAACGCTGGGGGTGACCATTTTGACCGAAGATCTGCCGCTGGGTGAGATCGTCGATGCGGATGTGGTGATCGACTCGGGAGACGATTGGGAATGGAGCACCGCCTGTACCGATCTGGATTTGCAAACCACCCTGACCCACGAATATGGGCATTCGGTGGGCATTCATCATACCGAAGTCGATACGGGAGTTGCCGCTACCCAACCCAGTATGTACGCCTTGTATTTTTGCGATCCGGGTACGGCTTCCGGCCGCAGCCTGGAGGCGGACGACGAAGCGGCTTTGCAGTGTCTGTATCCCGAGCAACCCACCGTGGTGCTCATGGATCAAACCGGATCCATGAGCGCCGGCAGCCGCATGGCCGACGCACAGGCCTCGGCCGACAGCTTCGTCTTGGAGATGGCCGACAATTTGATGGCGGTGACCGCGTTTGCGGATTGGTCCGGGTGCAGCCCGGCCCGGGACGGATACGAACTCATCGAGGATTGGACCGATGTGGCCGCCGATTTGCAGGTCGCGGTCGCGGGCACGTCGCCTTGTGGATCCACGCCTTTGTGGGAGTCGGCTTGTTGCGCTATCGGCAAGGCCCGGGAGCTCGAGCCCGGCAACGTGTTGATTTTCACCGATACGGAAGAAAACGCCTCGGATGCAGTCTGCAGCTCGGACTGTCCGGCCGGGTACTGCGGGTGTATAAGCCCGGCGGACGTCGGCTCGCGCGTCGCGGGTGCCGATGTGGCCGTGTATGTCATCGACATTACTGACTATGCGGGCACGTTGGCTTCTGTTTGGACATCGATGCCGCTCGAGGAAAAATCCCCCAACAACGACAATGATCGCCCTGAATGTCTTCAAAAACCGGTCAATGCCGATGGGGAGGCCTTGATGGGTCTTGCCCGCGTAAGCGGGGGACTGTATTGCAGCGCGTTCAATCCAAAGGATCTCGAACAGGCTCGTATCGCCGTTTTACGTCATATGGGCAGGTTCGGCCGGGATCGGCAAAATCCTCCCACCTGCCGGCCAAAGTTGCCTATCGATGATGTCCAGGTCTACGCCCCGGACGGAAAACCCGTATCGGCGTATATCGGCAAGCGGGTCGAATTGGTCGGGTCGATCACCGTACCGGCGAAGACTTTCGATCTCACCACCCACTACATCGAGGATTGCACCGGAGGCATACAGGTATCGGTTCGCAATCCCGACTCCGTCAAACCGGGAGATCGGGTCCGGGTCTTGGGTTGGGTGCAGGATTTTCTCGGAGAGCTGCGCTTGACCAAGGTGGAAGACATTCGACGCGAAGGCTCCGGTGCGCCGCTGCAAGCCCCGATTGTCGATCCGAGCATATTGCTTCAATACGAAATGGTGGGCAAGCTCGCCCGGGTCAAGGGGTATGTTGTTACCGATGTGTTCAACCATCGATTTTTGCTCGGCAGATCTCCCAAGGATGAGCAGAGCGCCGTCACCGTGTTGATCGATCCGGACACCGGCATCGATCCCGGCGGCATCAAAGCCGGTCAAGAGTATGTCATCACCGGGATAGTGTCCAAAAGAGGCGCCGCCAATGAGCTCAAACCGCGTGGTAAGGACGACCTGGTGTGGATGCCGGGGCCCAAGGTGCAGGTTCTCTCGGCCCGGGAAGCCCGCGCCGAAGCCCTGCGCTAAATCAAAGGCGGTGATTGTCGGACACATAATAAAAATTTCTCGGTCTTATGTAGGGGCAACCCTTGCGGTTGCCCTAAAGGGCAGGGGCAAGCCCTGCCCCTACAAAACCATTTGTCAATGTTGATCTTTTTGTGTCCGATAATTCATTTCTCCTATTTAGACCGTCTGCGTTCGAAGCCGTTGCAGCTCTCAAAGGTGATTGTATGAGTTTTGAGATTTGGGACGGCTTCTCGAGCTTGGATCAACCCGCAGACCGGCTCTTGAAGATGGCTTGATCGAACACCCGAGTGGACCTGAAACCAAAAACCGCTCACAAGGTTTGGATCCGGATTCTTATCCGATCGCCCCTGCCCGTGTCGTCCAAGACACTGATCTCGAATTCTCCTATTTCGGGCTTGAACCATACCCTTTGATTGGGCGCTGCGCGTTGGAGCAGGCGTCCATTGATGTACCAAAACACCTCACCGTGATGTTGTGAGGCGTTGACTTCGAGCGGGATTTCTTGTTGAGCCGGATCGAGGTTGTCCACCAGGATGACGGTGGTGTTGTCCTGCGGTTGGGTAATCTGCAGCTTACCTTGGTTGGTTACGTACCGGCAGGTTGGTAGGTGTCCGGGGGCGGACCTTCCGAGCAGGTTTTCGTCCTTGATCCAGCGCTGCACCGCGGTGGGCAGTCGGATGAAACTTCGACGGACGTAATTGCGATGTTTTCGGCACAATGGACACAAGGCAAAACCCGTGGCGGTATCCACCTCGAGCTCGATGTGCATGCTGCAGCTCTCGGTGGGCAGGTTGCGAACCGGGGCCGCCTGGAGCCTGCGGTCGGGGCAGTATTTGGTAGGCAGACGGCCCGACAGTGCGCAAACCTCCACTTCGATGAGGTCATCGGGGAGCGGTTCGCGGTGGTCCGGGCGGTTTTTTGGGTTGCTTGTAGACTCCAAAATATCGAACATCAACGGCCCGGCCCGCTCTGCTCCCACCAGATGTACGGAGGGGGTTGCGTCGAAGTTGCCCAGCCAAATCCCCACGGTGTGCTCGGTATCGGCTCCGATTGCCCAGGCGTCTTTATGCCCATAGGAAGTGCCGGTTTTCCAAAACACCCTGGGCAACGTGCGCGCGATATCCCGGCGGTGTGGAAAATCCGGGCGATCTCTCGAGCCGAGAGCTTGGCGCGTCAGGTAGGCCGCGCCCGAGGAGATTAACCTGAGAGGTCTCCAATCTGGAGGGTTTTCGGTAGGTTTTACGCTCCAGGCAAGCACCGAGCCTCCGCGCGCGAGTATGGTGTAGAGGTTGGTGAGCTCGAGCAGGTTGGCCTCCAGACCTCCGATGGCTGCAGATAAGCCCAAACGATCTTTACGGTGAAGACCGGAAAGGCCCGCGGTTTCCAGGAAGCCAAGAAACGGATCCATCCCGATGCGGTTGAGCTGGTTTACCGCCGGCACGTTGAGCGACATGACGAGGGCTTCATCGGCCCGCACCAACCCCCTAAATTGCCCGTCGTAGTTCTGAGGCTCGTAGCTTGCGTAGCACACCGCGACATCCTGCAGCAGGTAGGATGGCAGCATGAAGCCCCGATCGATGGAGAGCGCAAACAGAAAGGGTTTGAGCGCCGATCCGGGCGAACGCATCCCCAGAAATCCGGCCACCTGGCCATGATGGTCCCGATCGAAAAAATCGAAGTTGCCTACCAAGGCCCGGATCTGTCCGGTGCGTTGATCGATGACCACCGCCGAGCCGTTGTGTATACCCAAGGTTTTGAGCTGCTTGTGGTAGGATTGCATGATTTTTTCGGCCTTGATCTGGATGGCTCGATCCAAAGAGGTGTCGATACGCACCTTATGCGGGTTGAGCTGTTTGAGCCATACGGCGGCATGGGGTAACGCCCTGGGAAACCGCTTCAGTCTGTCAGGAGGCGTTTCCTTGAGGGCTTGCTCCCGATCGAGCTTGGAAAACACGCCCACAGCCTGCAGTCTGTGGGCCACCTTTCTAAGAGCGTTTTTCACATTATCGGC
>JBFFBT010000250.1:0-8748 GCA_041560255.1 Myxococcota bacterium
ATCGAAAGAGTCAGCGCTACCCCGGGTGAACGCTTACGTCCTTTTTCTTATCACAACTTTTGCAAATATCATACCATCCGAAACCGTATCCCGGCTTCAATCAAAAAACCGATGCGAAAATAAGATGTTGATTTTCGGCGACCCCTTGGTACAAACTGGATTTTAGATCATGAATAGCTCCAAACCATACACCCAGGACGAAAAATTGATCCCAAAACCCATTGCGCCTTACCCAAAGGGCAGGGGCAAGCCATGCCCCTACAGATTTTTCTATTTTCTGATGGGATTGTGTTTGCACGCTGCGGGATGCTTTGACGACCGGCTCGATCAGACCCTGGTTTTCCATGGCGACCCCATCGATCACTCGAGCCTTTCAGAGCTGCATAAGGCCAGCTTTCTGGGTGAGACAGATACGCTACTGCGTTTGATCGACCGGGGCGACAACGTAAACGCCTCCGATCACCGGGGCATCACACCCTTGCATCTGTGCGCCAATCTGGAGATCGGCCGCAGGTTGCTGAAGGCCAAGGCCGATATCAATGCGTATGACAACCTGGGTCTTACCCCTCTGCATATGGCATCCACACCCGAGCTGGTGCAAATCTTGATCGATAACGGCGCTTCCACGAGCGCCCGAAACGCCTACGGCTGGACACCGCTGCACACCGCGGTGATACGCAATCTGACCGGTGTCGCCTCCAAGCTCATCGACTTGGGCGCAAGCATCAATACCGGCACCCGCAACGGCATGACCCCGCTTCATTGGGCCGCCATGAAGGGGTACGCCGAGATGACCAAGCTTCTTCTGGATAAAGGCGCCCGTGTCGACATGTACAACCGGTTTCAAATGACCCCGCTGCACGAAGCTTCTACCGCCAAAGTGGTCGAGCTACTGCTCAAAGCCGGTGCGAAGGTCGAAACTCGTGAAGAGTACGGTATGACCGCCTTGCACCTGGCCCAAAACGATCAAGTCGCCAACGCGCTCATCAATGCAGGCGCCGACATCATGGCCCGTGACAGGCACGGGCGCACCCCCTTGGATATGGCCCAACCCCACAACCTGCAAGAGGAGCAAAGGCCGTGATTTGGTATTTTATCCTGCTTGTGCCGGCCATGCTCATACCGGCGACCCGCGCCATGACGACAGAGATTTCTGTAATAAGCTCCGACTCACAGCTCAACATGCCCCACGGAAGCGGCCTGGTGCGTATCATCTACCGCAACACCACGGAGTATCCCTGGCACAACGCAAAAATAGAGATCGAGTCCTCAGATCCACTGGCGGTATCGACAAAACCACCCACCATACCAAGATGCCAACCGGCCGACCGATGCGTTTTCGCCATATTGGCGAACAAGCTGCCAAACACACCTCAAAAGAGGTTTCCGATTACGATCAAGCTTACCAGTGACAACCATCCCGACCTGCACACCATGAGCTTCCAGGTCAACCCGCTACCTCAAAACAATCAAGACGACAAAGGCTGGATGTACGCCGGAACCATCAAGATCAACAAACAAAGCAAGCTCTCGAGAGCGCTGGTGCTTGGATTGTTGAGCGCCATTCCTATTATGCTTTTACTGAGTCTTGGTATGTATCTAAAAAAACGCGCGAGGAAAGCGAAAGATAATCAAGATAGAAAGTATTGATTCAAGAATATTATAGCTTTTGCTTATTGAGTATGGCTTTTATAAAATTTTTAGTCTCCGTCACAATTATCTCATCCCCTCTAGGAGATACTTCCAAAACATAATAATACTTACCTTTTACAGCCTCAATGATACGATATGAAGGAAGATTGGTATCCATGCGAGCTTTATACTCACCAGCGCCCAGTACAATATCCTCGAAACTAGCATTTTCATGATAATCAAGCAACACTGTGTAACCCTGCCTCGCTTTTTCGACATCCGGCAGTTCAACAATATCCAATCTTACTTCCATACCATCCTTGCTATATATCTCTTCTGCCAAAGAAACAAACCCTATATCTACTAAAAGGTTGGCAGCTCCATTAAAACCAAGTTGGCTTGCTTCTGCTAGAGTAGACACAATATCCGGGCCCCCAAATGTATGCTTGAGATCCTGCATTTCATCCCAACCGGATATTTCTCCATCTTTTGGCACCAAATCAACCAGTTTTTGCTCGCCGGGATCGTCATTCGACGATCCACATGCCTGTATAACAATAAAACTTGCGACTGATAGAATACAAAGAAACATCAACTTACTCTTGGACATGATATCTCCTTCTTTCTCTAGTTAGCTGTAAATATTTAATACGCAGCTTGTACCTGCAGATTCGTGGGAGCTTTCGGCGCAACGTTATCATCAATTGGTTGCTCGGGATAAAACGATACTACAGCCACACCATCCGGACCACCCCGTCGAACCAATACGACCATTTGCAAAAGCGCCGATCCGATCAAACGACCATATACACCGTAGCTGCTTCCGGATTCACCGGTTTCTTCATATCCACCAGTGGGTACATATCCAAGCAGAAAACCTGTAATAGGATTGTCTTTATTTATCGTTTGAGCATTAATACCCAATGCAGCAGCACAAACGGCTCTTACTCTTTTCTCCTCACCTGTATCATTTGCGCATGAAATAACATCTGCTTCATATTGATCATTAAAACCATGTAACAATAGAGCAGCCTTGGCCATACGCCTGGCTCGATTGTTGGGCTGAAAACTACAATTAGGGACAACCGGAGGATTTGGATCTGCGGGGGTATCGTCTGTCGCCATGCGTTGTATACGGGTCGTTATTGAAGAATCATTACTTCCATACGCAGCATAAAAAGCTGCGATCCCTCTGGTTATCTCATTGGGAGAGTTCATTGCATTATGGTAAGAATTAATGATTTGTTGTCTGTAAGCAGCTGAAAGATCTCTAAAGCGTAATCGTGCCGACATTGATAGCCCGGCTCTTAAGTACTCTTGCGGATCTTGTGAGTCAAAACTCGTTCCCCTGCAATCATTGGTACCCGCTTTCCAATAGGTACCCAGTAATTTAGATATTCCAACTTCGTCGCAGTTCATCGTTCCGCAATTATTCGACTCAAGATCAATGAGCTTATCATAATTTAATTCACAATATTGTTCACATTTTACTCTTGATGGATCATATTTTTCACGATCTATAACAGTTCCATTTAGCACGGTATCCGGTGTTAGATCCTGGGTAATGAGCTTCAACGCCCTTTCTTTATGTTCTTCATCGTTATCATCATTGATCAGATAGGATTCTACTTCGGTTTTTATGCTTAAATTAAGAGCTGACACATTATGATCAGGTCCTCCATTTCGTGTAATATTGAGTGTAAATGTCGATTCCTCACCTGTGTACAAAGGACGTTTCTCATATGGAGTGACTACAACTGTTAATCCTGTTGGCTGATCCGACGTCAACTTAAGATATTCCAAGGTATAGGGAAAATTGTTTCTTACTTTCACTATAAGTGTCCCAGTCTCACCATCTCCTATATTTAATTCATTCCTCTCTGGTTTTACTACAATACGCGCATAGGTATTATAAATATTACTGCACCAATGCGCTTCGGACATCTCGGGTGCGGCGATAAAGAGCGCTACGACCAAAATCCCCACACCCCGCTTGATACCATTTACCCCAATTGGATACGAATCCATGCACACACCTCCAGCCTTTGGGTCACAATCAGGCTATCCTCCCATTTTCCGGTCTCTCGTCCAAGCTGTCAAGTCGGATCAGACCCCGGGCGCCTTCTTTGAGGTCGTCGGAATGCAATCGGAAAAACCGCATTGACAAATCGGTATAATATATATTTACTGAGAGATTGGTTGTGTAACTATGGTATTTGGAAAGGAGCGAGAGGTATGCAAAGTATCAAGTATGGATTTATGTTGGGTTTATTGACTTTCGGCTTACTTTGGACCGCTGCGGGTTGCTCTTCGGAGGAATCTCCCGGCGGAGTCGAGGAGATCGTCTACGAGCAGATCAAGGCCTGGATCGAGGATCAAGAGGTCATGAAGCTCATCGACATTCGAAAGCCTGCGGACTTTGCGGCCGGACATTTGCAGGACGCCGTCAACATCGATTTTGAAACCTTTATGGATGAAAACAAAAACCTTATCGACAACGGATCTGCGCTGACATCCAAGGTCTCCGATAAATCCGCCAAAATCGTTTTCTACTGCACGGGTTACGGATTGGACAAGGTGTTTGCCGAGGCGGCTTTCGCTTTGGGCTACAAACATGTCTACCATTATACCGGAGGCGCCGACGAGTGGATCTCCAAAGGCAACTACTTCATCATCGAATACGCGGCCTTCAAGGCCTGGCATGACGCCAAAAAACCCTTTACGGACGGAGAGAATTATCTCATCGATGTTCTCCCGGTCGACTGGTACACCGGCGACGATCCTCAACACCCCGGCGGCCATATCCCCAGCGCCGTCAACATCCCGATGGAGGATTGGACCACCGCAGAGGGCGTTCCGATCGATGACGGCAAGGCCTTTACCGATGTGGTGAAAAACCAAAACGCCATCGTGGTCATCTATTGCGGCAACTGGTCGTGCGGCAAAAGCCTCACGGGCGCAAAGGCCGCGCTGGCTCTTGGTTTTAAAAAGATACTTCGTTACCAAGGCGGATGGCAGGAGTGGCAGGACGAAGGCAACGCGTTGACCCCCGGTCCAAATCCCTAGAAGAATGTATACAATCATCCGCCCAAGCACTCAGTTCCACATATCTTAGAACGCTTTAAATTGACATGATTGTCGGCGAATATCATGATAATCGCCGACTCAGTCGGCAATTAGGTGTTTTTATGTATATTCCCCGTTTACTGGATATCAGTAAAAAACTGCAATCCAAATCCCACTTTCTTTTCGGGCCGAGACAGACCGGCAAATCCAGCCTGGCCGAAAGCCCCCGGAGAGTGGACGATATCGAAGTGCTGCCATGGACCCGATTTTTAGACGATCTGTGGGATGGGCGCTTTGGATGATGTCGAAGATACGCTTGCATATCCATACCCAAAAGCGTTAGAAATGCAGCTATGATTTTCACGGTTCCATGGATCGGCATGAAAATGAACGCGTTCCGATACAAGAAAAAGACAGACCATACTTGGTGCTTCGGCATAGCGGCATTTTTTCTTTTCTATCCGGGCTTCTACCCGCAAAAAGCCCGCGCGGAAGAAGCTCGGGCATGCCTGAAGGACTGCAACCAGGACATCGATTGTGAGATCCGGGTGGCAGACTGCTTGCTCCAAAAAAAATCAGTCGGGCTTGCCCTGGAGCACATCAAACCTCTGGCGGCCGAGCATCCGGAGTCGGGAGCCTTGAAGCGGCTTTTAGCCAAGGCCTACTTGGCGGACGACAACCTTTTTTGGGCCCAGCAAACCCTGCAAAACGCGCTCGGCCAAGACCCATCGGACTGCGAGAACCGTTCCTGGCTGGCATGGGTACAAATGAAAATGGGAGCCCTCGACTGGGCCGCAGACACGCTCAAAGAGGAGCCGGGTTGTCCCACTTCCGGCGCCGACCAAGCCCGCCGACGGTTGCTCATGCGCTACCTCGAGCGGCTTCGCTCCAAAGACAACGACCCCCAAAAGCAGCCGGCCGAGATGGAGCGCTTTGATGTGATCTACCCGGAAGACGAACAGCTCATCGCCTATCTTCGCAAACGTGACGATCCCGGCTGGATCCAACCGTTTACCCTGCGTCTCGAGATGGGCAGCGGACTTACAACCAACGCTCTGGCGGGATCGCCTACCGATCCGAGCCGAAGCGGACCTACGAGCTTTTTGAGCAAAACGGACCTCTCCGCTCGCTATACCCACCCACTTACCCGTTCTTTCCGCCCGACACTGGAAACCGTCATACGCGGTCTCGGGCTTTCATCCCGGCGGGCTGCGGACTTTAGCTACCTCGAGCTGGTCGCCCGACCGGGTGTGATCATCGGCAGCACCCAACCCAGACTGCAGCTTTCGTATGGATTTGAAACGCTTTATCTCAATCAGCAAGAAAACAACCGGCTTTACGAAGCCCATCGGATCGAGCTCGAGCTCGAGCTGGGCTCCCTGTTTGCTTTCGGGGGCGCAGGACGCAGAAGCTTCAACCAATACGACCGCACCCGCACGGAGATCGACATAGGCCTGGCGGGATCTTTTTTACTGCTTGATCTTGTCAACAACACGGTGGCGCTTTCGACCCGGACCCACTTGGCCGACTACGAATGGTACGACCTTATGGGCGCAAGCGCTTTGTGGATCGGGAAAATCCACCTCGGCGCGGGTTTCGGCCTGCAGCTCGGCGCGGTCTTGGGATTTGATCACTACCCCCACTCGGGCAAAGAGCGTTGGGGCAAACTGGATTTCGGAGTGCGGGAAAAGCGACAAGAAATTTTTACCAGACTATCTGCAGGCATATGGAGTAACGCACGCAACGGCGCCCGGTGGGGATTGGGCTACGATTTTTCGTTGCGTGACTCCACCGCCGATAAAGAGACCCAAAACTACGATTATACCGAGCACCGAATTCTCTTGAGACTGCGTTGGAACCTCGATTGGGATCCCTTCGCCCCCGCACAGGTACAACCCGACCGGCATGTCAGGCTCGATTATGGATTCGACGGCGGCGCAGGAATGGATCTGGGCGAAGAAAACATCCGGGACATGCTGCGTCAAGAAGAAATGATCCAGCTCAACTCCTGCGGATGCGACTAATCCCACCTCCATCGCACAAATGAAAACTTTGATCCCCTGACCCAGGGGGTAGCGGTAGCTCATGAGATTTCGAGGACTTGTTTGTGCAGGACGTACAAACAATCGGTTTTTTATTGCTTGTACGTCCGCGAGTTTCGCAGAAATCGAATGAATTGCCGCTACCCTCTGGGTCAGGGGATATAAATAGGGCTAGGCGGGGTTTTCTACCTGTCACTCTACCGTAACGGTCTTGGCGAGATTGCGGGGTTGGTCCACATCGGTGCCCTTGAAATCGGCGACATGGTACGAAAGCAACTGCAAAGGCACCACCGTGACCAAAGGAGTGAGCTCTTCGTGACACTTGGGCAACTCGATTTTTTCGATGCTCATTCCATCCAAAATATCGACGCCCTCATCGACCAAAGCCACAACCTTACCGCCTCGGGCCATCACCTCCTGCACATTGCCCATGATGCGTTCAAAAGATCCGTCCTCGGGCATCACCACCACCACGGGCATATTTTCGTCGATGAGCGCGATGGGTCCGTGCTTCATTTCGCCGGCGGCATATCCTTCGGCATGGATGTAGGAGATCTCCTTGAGCTTGAGCGCGCCTTCCAGGGCCACCGGGTAGGACAAACCGCGGCCCAAAAACAAAAAGTCTTTGGCCGAAGCATATTTTTTCGCAATATCGGCAATATGATCGTTTTGCTGCAACACCTTGCGCAGCAGATTGGGGGTTTCCATCAAACCTTCGAGCAGCTTGGTCGCCCGTTCGGCATCCAGGGTGGAGCGCCTTCTACCCAAAAATACCGCCAGCATAAAAAGCGCGGTGAGCTGAGCGGTAAAACACTTGGTCGAAGCCACCCCGATCTCGGGTCCCGCGTGGGTGTACAACGCCCCGTCCGAAGCCCTGGGTATGGCCGAGTCCAACACGTTGGCGATCGCAAGCACTTGAGCGGCTCCGGCTTTGGCCACCTTGATGGCTTCCAGCGTGTCGATGGTCTCACCGGACTGCGAGACGCCTACAATCAAATCGTTCGGGTCCACCAGAGGACCCCTCGCCCGGTACTCGCTGGCAAGCTCTACTTCAGCCGGGACCCGGGCCAACGCCTCGATCCAGTAACGTCCCACCAAGGCCGCGTGGTACGACGTACCGCAAGCCAACAACACCACCCGGCGTATGCGCCGGGCGGAAGTCTCGTTGAGCCCGATGAGCTCCGCGGCCACGTCTCCGGTCTCCAGCGAAATACGACCCGCTATGGTGTTTTCGATCGATCGAGGCTGCTCGAAAATTTCTTTCAACATGAAATGTTTGTAACCACTCTTTTCGGCCTGCACCGGTGTCCAAGAAATGATTTTGGGAGCCCGATCGACGGGTTTCCCGTCCAGGGTTTCGATCCGGGCACCCGCGGCATCGATGACGGCGATTTCGCCTTCGTCCATAAAGATCATTTGGTTGGTGTGATCCAAAATCGCCGGGATATCCGAAGCCGCAAAAGTCTCCCCTTGTCCGATCCCCAATACCAAAGGAGAAGCGTTTTTGGCCACCACCACCTTATCCGGCTCGGTTTCCGACAAGACCGCCACGGCGTAGGATCCACGCACCTTCCGAAGCGATTTTCGTACCGCATCCACCAAAGAGTCGCTGGTCGAAAGCGCCCTCGAAATCAGGTGCGACAAGATCTCTGTATCGGTTTCCGATGAAAAAACAGCTCCTTGCGAAATAAGTTGGTTTTTGAGCTCCAGGTGGTTTTCCAATATGCCGTTGTGCACCACCGCAACCCCGCCGACCAGATGAGGGTGGGCGTTTTGCTCGGAAGGCTTGCCATGAGTAGCCCAACGGGTATGCCCGATACCCACATTGCCGGTAAGCGGTTTGTGCTGAAGCGCACCCGCCAACTTGTCCAGCTTGCCCTCGGCCCGAAGGATTTCGATCCGGCTGTTGTGCAAAGCCAACCCGGCCGAATCATACCCACGGTACTCCAAACGCCGCAACGCGTCCAAAATAAGCCGCGCACAAGGTTTGGGCCCGACATAACATACG
>JBFFBT010000251.1:0-8727 GCA_041560255.1 Myxococcota bacterium
ATGTGTTATCTGAATACAGATGCTATGGAATCAGACGATTTGCGATAAGAACACCCATATACAAACTCATCCACCAGCAACCGGCCGATCGGGAGGTCTTTATCAAGCATGTGAAGCATACCAAGCTTTTACCCTCGGTTTCGTTCGATCGAGACACCTTTTTGCTCTATCACCTGGGGAATGATCCGTTTGAAAAGGAGAATATCTGGTATGACGAGGGTAAGAACCAAGGACTCAAGCTATTGAAAGCACTAAAGAAACTGATGATATCCGATCGACAGGCCGAACACGTGAAGGATCTGGATCCCGAGCTGGTTGAAGAACTCAAATCTTTGGGTTATGTACAGTAAGCTTGAGTGATACGCAACTCTGATTTATGTAGTATCCAGCGATCGAAACCGGTGGTTGGGTCGTTATTCCAAGCCTGAAAAGAAGTTTATCAAGACTGAAAATGCCCGATCGATTTGCTCATGAACCAAGATGACGGTAAGCTCGTTACGGGTGGAGATGAGGTGGTTGATGGAGATGTTCGACCAAGCCAACTGCTTGATGATCGAGTAATAAATCCCTGCAGACTGGTATGCGGAAGAAGGTAGTTTGATGACGATGGCCGATACATTGTCGAGTCTAGAGATGAGCTTTTCCTCTTTAAAGATGTTTTCCACCCAGCTGGAGAGTTGAGAGTTTATGATGATGGTCGTCTCGAGGGTTCCTTGGGTAAAAGTAAACAATAATCCACTTTTGCCCCGAAGCTCGTCTAGAAGTTGTTTGATGTTGTTGACAATGTTGTCGGATCTTAGAAATGTGAATTCACTCAAACCAGATCGCACCGTGAGATCACGAATTTGCTTCAAGGTATCGTCCCGAGCAGTTGCTTTTTTCTCCAACCTGGACGATAGTCGCTTGAGCGACATGAGGATGGCGGCTTCACTGACATTTTTCTTGAGTTCGTTTTCTACTTGCGGTTGGATTTGCCGGGCCAGGGCCGAACAGTTAATGAGGCCTCTTCCTAAGTAATCCTCTAGGTACGAGGTTTTCGCAACAATTTCTTCAACTTTTTCCGCAACCGTTCTCATGTGCCGGAGTAAATTAACAATCTTCAAAAATTTTGTCAATTATTTTTTCAAATATGTTATATTTAGTCACTATATTGACAACCGGCCCGTGTGGTTGTAACATAAATTCGGTGTACGTGTGGTTCGAGAAAATATATATTATGTTAATCAGATCTTTGGTAAAATCCTGGATGTTTGTTGAAAATCAATAAAGGTTTGGATCATGAAGTCGAAATTGTCGATTTGTTGGGTTGTGTTGATGATTGGATGCATGCAAGCTTGCGGGCCGCTGAGCGGCCCGGTAGAGCCCCACCCGCATATTGCGGATAATATCATTGTAAGCCCCGAGTCGACCGAGACCATCAAACCCGATGTCATACAACAACTCGTACCCAGGGTGGTTGATCCGGGCAAATGGGCCAGCATTACAGTGTTGGCCAGACCTGCAAGACTGTATTTGGCCCTGGCATCGAAAGAGACCTGGAGCCTTTCTTTTATGCAAGTCGAGTTGGATCAACAGAACGAAGTCATTTCGATTGGATATGACGATTTTTGGCCCACATCGGTTTTCAACCGCAATACCTACCCCACTTGTCCGAACATCGAAATGGAGACGTACTGGACCTCGGAATGTGATACCATTTTGACCTCGGTGGTTGCAGTGCGTGAAAACCATCTCGTATCGCAGCAGTCCGGATATCGCAGCACGTACGCGCTTGGACCTGGTGAAAATCTCGATAGCGTGATGAACTACCTTTCCTGTTCCGGCTTGGTGATCTGGGGTCGTGTCGGCCACGGATACTCGGGTGGACTGCAGTTGACAGAAGGGCAAATGCTGTCGGAGTTTTCTGGAATCAGCTTGTCCGGTAAGGGTATCTATGCCAACTCGTGCATGTCTCACAATCCGCCATTCGAAACCGAGGTGACCCAAGCAAACGCCGATTGGTATATCTCGGGTGATGTGAACTTGTATGTGGGTCCTTCGGAGAAAGTATTTATGTGCTGGTGGAATTCGGCCATAACGCAAAAAGATGTGTGTGACGCTGTGGCTGATTGCGAAACCTCCACCAACTATCCCGAGAGCAAAGCCCATGGTTGCAGTGGCTATCGCAGGACCGTTCCTGCACCGAAGGAACCAAATCCCTCTCCCGGGCCGACGCCGCATCCCATGCCGACGCCCAACCCGGATATCGACCCCAGATTGGATAATCCGCTCGAAAACGGTAAGCTCGAAGCCTTACCCGCCTTATCTCAAGGTGGATGGTTGTTTTTCGTCATCGATGTTCCTGCAGGATCTTCGCTATCGGTTCATACCGGATACGGATCGGGTGATTCGGATCTCTATGTCAAAGCCGGCGCCAGGCCCAACTTGGAATCATTTGATTGTAGGTCGAATAAATCGGGTACCTGGGGGAGTTGTTATATCACGGGTGCTTCGGGAAAAATATATATCGGCGTAACGGCGCACTTGGCATTCTCAGAAGTACTGCTAAAAGCTTCCTATTGATCGACCGATGGTCCATTTGAGGCATACGTGTTCCAGAAAACCAAAGGCCGGTTTGTATGCCTGGCATAATCCAGAAACGCCGCGGCGGTTTTTCCGGTATAAGTAGGTTCCAACCTAATCCCACCATAATCTTGAAAGATATTAATGGCTTCTTCGGCCTTTGAGGTTGTGGTTGCGTAACCTTTTCCGAAAAAGCTTGAATCGATCGTGATGCTTTGCAGGATGTTTTTGATCCGTAAAGTCGGTCCACCGGTGCGAAGGATCAAGTTTTTCAATCCTTTCAGTAGAGTAATCAACCTGAACCGATTTGCGATCAACTTATCTACAACTCGAATTGCGATAATATCGATATCCAGTCCCATCATGGACAAACCGGCCGCCAAACCAGCCACCGTTGCGCCGGTGCCGAAAGGGATGAATATGGCTTGAGGAGTCTGGATTTCGGCGTTTTTTAATTGATGGGCAAACTCGATTCCGGCGTTGACATATCCCAAGGCTCCAAGAGCGCACGAACCTCCACCTGGGATGTAATAAACGTTGCGTTGTGGGGATAATTTTTCTTTGAGCAGGGTTTTTACAAGGTAGTAACCAACCAGGTATTTGGAAGGTGAAAATATCAGCTTGGCAGGTGTGGCCCGGGTGTTCTGGTATGTTTTTTGCGCGGATGCGTGCATGGGTTGGGGAAAGATGATCCCGGTGGTGGACAGACCCAAGGATTGTGCGAACAGTGTAGTCGCCAACAGGTGATGAGAACCGTAAGCGCCTGCTGTAACGATGGAATCAGCCCGTTTTTTTTGCACATCTGCAAGCAAAAATTCGAGCTTACGCACTTTGTTGCCTCCATACAGCCGGGAGGTCTCATCGTCTCTTTTAATGTAGAGCATACCGGGTATCGGCTTTAGGTTGATTTTATCAAGTCGGGTCATTCGGGTTGGTAGGGTTGCGAGGGTCAAGGGTCGGCATTGTTGTATCAATCCAGGCAGGATGGATGCCAAAGGTCTTGGCCATTCGCTGCGTGCAGTGTCTGTCAATTTCATACCTCTCGATATCCCGTCATCTGGTGATATTCCGGTGACATTTCTTGTGGTATGGTAGCATGGATGAGCTTGAGAGCCTACGATCCAAATGCCCGTGGACTACGCAAATTTGTTTTGTTGGTGATATTTGCCATCACGTTGCCCAGTATGATGCTTACGGGTTTCGGTCTCATTGCCATACAAAACGAGCGGCATGCCACCCTGAAACGCGTCAAGGACTTGTATACGCCCATAACGGGAAAGTTGGAGCAAAAAGTACAGGGATATTTTGTACAACTTTTAGAAAAAAGCTCCCAATCTCTGGATCATCTGGCGGCCTGGGCCACGCGCGAGGTGTCCTTTTGTGAAGATCGCCTTGAGGGATTGAAGTACCAGGGGAGTTGGATAGCCACCAATTTTTTTGTGATGCATGCCCACGAAGGAGTGCTTCTACCCCGTATGGGTCATGCGGATCCTACCTGGTATGGTTTTCTCCCAGAGAGCTTCGATCGAGCCCTGAAGATGGAATTTCTCGATAACCATCCGGCTGGAGCGGTCGAAATACATCAATCCTTGCTCCGAAATACCAGCGGTGCGAGCCCGCTGCGCTGTATGGTTCTCAACGCTCTGGGGCGATGTCTATCAAAGACAAACAATAAAAAGGAAGCCAAAGAAATACTGGACGTACTAATCGACGATTGTGCCGATTTTGTTGACGCAAGTGGATACAATTTGGCTTTGGGCGCCTTGTTGCGAAGAATACAACTTGAAAATCCCAAAGCCACCGAGCAGATGCTCGCACTGGGTCTCAAGTTGTCACAGTATTTATCGAAACCGAACATTCAAGCTTCATTCGATCAAATACAGTTGGTGATAGAAGAATCACGCAAAGTACTCGAGTCTACTGATCGCAAGGCACTGGCGTCGGTTTTTCACTGGCTCGAAAGTTTGTCGGCCCGCCGGGACATCCTGAATCATTTGAGAGGCAGGATTCAAGATGTACAAGCAAGCGTCACAACAAAAGTATTTCGAATCAATGGTGTCAGGAGATTGTTTCTGGTTAAAAAAATCGTGGATCATCAGGAAGTTGAGCTTTTGGCAGGGTGTGAGCTGATCCCTGCGGGCCTGGATAAAATGGTGGCCGATTTGTTGGAGCACATGGAAGTAGAAGGTGTGGTTGGTCATTTACGTCCTTCCGAGTTGGAGTTTGATCAAGCCGAGTTGGTTGCCGGAGTGGCTTTTTTGAAAAACACTGATTTTGCTTGGCGGCTGGATGTCGATCTCGTGGACAATGAAGCCCTCGAAAGACTGAGCGGCAGCCGCATCACGATGTATGTGTGGATATTGGTTCTTTTGATACTGGCCTTGGCTTTGGGCATCGGGAAAACCGTACATTTCATGATTCGTGAAACCCGATTGTCGAAACTCAAGACGGATTTTGTATCGTCGGTATCACATGAATTGCGCACGCCCCTTACCTCCATTCGCATGTTTACCGAAACATTGTTGCTCGGCAGAGTAGAGAGCCGAGAAGAAATGCGCGAATGTCTCGAGACCATCGGGCATGAAACCGAGAGGCTTTCCAGATTGGTGGAGCGCATTTTGGATTTTTCCCGCATGGAAGCAGGCCGGAAAGCGTTTCGGTTTCAACCCGAGCGGTTGGATGAAATCGTTCGCACGGCGGTTGCTGCTTGTAGGCCGATGATCGAGAAGGACTCGTTTGCGGTCAGCACGATTTTCGATGATCGACTTTCGCACGTTTGGGTGGATCGGGATGCGATGGTGGAGGTGGTCGTCAATTTGCTTTCTAACGCCATCAAATACAGTACCGATAGGCGGGAGGTGGAAATCAAAACCCAACAAAACGAACAATGGATTGTGTTGTCCGTCCGGGATCAAGGGATTGGGATACCCAAGACCGAGCAAAAAAAGATCTTCGAAAAATTTCATCGAGTGGATACACCTCTTTCGTCTGCGGTGTCCGGTAGTGGTTTGGGACTCAGTCTGGTTGATTACATCGTGCGGGCTCATCAAGGAGAAGTGAAGGTAATCAGCACACCTGGATCAGGCAGCACGTTCATGGTATGTCTGCCTCATCGGCACGACGATGCGGATTCCAAGCACGGGGAGGAAGCATGAAAGAAGCAATCTTAATTGTAGAAGACGACGTGTCCATCGCCAAGGGATTGGAAAAAAATCTACGATTTGAGGGTTACTCGGTGTTTGTCGCACCGGACGGAGACAGGGGACTGGAGCTGGCAGCGAATAAATCTCCGGATTTGGTGTTATTGGACGTTATGCTTCCGAAAATGAATGGGTTTGAGGTATTGCGTGAGATTCGGCGGTGCGGAATGGAGATGCCGGTAATCATGCTTACGGCCAAAGGTGAAGAGATCGATAAGGTCAGAGGGTTGGAGTTGGGGGCGGACGATTATGTGACCAAACCATTCGGTTTGCACGAGCTGTTGGCGCGGATTGAAGCGGTGCTTCGAAGGAAGAGGAGATTTGAAAAAAATTTGGAGATGGTGAAGTTCGGCAATATCACGGTGGATAAATCTGCGAGAAAAGTATTGGTGGATGGAAAGGAATGCACATGTACTTCGCGAGAGTTCGACTTGCTGCTTTTTTTCTTGGCCAGAGAAAATCAGGCGGTCGATCGACAAGAAATATTGAATAAAGTTTGGGGGTTGGATTATTTCGGCACAGATCGCACGGTTGATAATTTCATCAATCGGTTACGTCAAAAGATAGAACCGGATCCAGACAACCCTATCTACATTCTCACTGTCCGTGGATTGGGATACCGATTTCAACGCTCTTTTGAAAATCATGACAACGATGTGACATAGTGGTTATTTCATGATGAATGCCGGGATCTATGATGGTTGGGTGGATAACGAAACCCTTTTTAGGAGGTAACCAATGAAAACCGTTGTGCTGACCTTGTTTTTGACTCTAACGGTGTACACTCAGGCATCCGGCCTGCAACCCAACCAACCGTTTGAAGTCTCGGCCGGGCTTTTGTACCAGCAAGGGCTCTATTACCAATATACCCTAGGGCGTTTGGATGCGGCTCTGGAAGCCTACAATCAAGCGCTGGCATTGTCGGATCGGGAAAGCAATCAATCCTTGAATGACTTGATCCATTTGCGTCAAGGAGAGTGCTTGCAACTGCTGGGACGCTCCAAGGAGCATCAGGTTGTTTTGGCAGCCTTGAGGGAAGGAAAAAGCTCGACAGTTTACTCTCAGGACTTTACAAAATATTTTCCTCCCGAAACCGATCTCATGCTCCAGTTGGATCTCGAATCACTCCGGACCTCTCCATTGTTTAAAAAAATTGTCGTCATGGGTGAACATGATAAAAAAGAGCTCGATCAAATCACTTCTGTTTTAGGTTTCGATCCATTGACGATGCTCAGCAGATTGTCGGCTGCTGTGTCTTTGTCTGATGATCGACAAATGCCTCTGGAATACTGGTTGGTTGTAGGCGAGGGGAATTTGGAAGGCTTCAAACCCAACGGGATCATCGATGGACTCAGACAAAGCATGCAGGTTGCTGTCAAGAGTAAAAATCCCAAAAGCAAGATAGATCAAAAGAAGATTTTTGGTGATGTGAGCAAAACCAGGCTTCATGGCGTTGAGGTTTGGTCCGTTGCAATCCCTGCAGAAAAGAAGAAAAAAACCGGTTCCATGATGATTGGTTGGGCCAAGCTCGACGATCGAACCGTAGTAACTGGAGACATGGTGAGCATGCGGCATTTTTTGGCTGCCAAAGCCGGAAAATCTCCGGGATTGATGGCCAACCAGAAACTCAGCAAGCTGGGTCCTTTGGCGGCCGGAAAATCCTCATTTTGGCTGGCGGCCCTACCGACCGAGATCATGTTGAAGGTCGATGACATCAAAGAAAGCTTGGGCACGGCCAATTTGCCGGCTCTCGATATGGTACTGCTATCGGGCGACATGGACAAAGATGTTCGGGCAACGGCGGTGGTCTGGACGGCCGACAATGAATCCGCAAAAAACCTTTCCGATATCGCACGGGGACTGATTGCTCTTGCCCAAATGGTGCGCACAGAAGAGCCCTTGGTAGACAGGTTGTTGAGAAGTCTGACGGTCGATACCGAAGAGCGGAAAGTAGTCGTATCCGTGGTATTGCCGGGTGAGTTGCTGACCAAACCCGATGAGCTTGAAAAGGCGTTGTTGAAAAAATCACCTCGAAAACCGCATCCACCCAATCCGCAACCCGCCGCGCACAAACCCAAACCTCCGGTTGAGCCCAAATTGTAATACAATAACGAGGTTTCCTATTCTTTGGGTAAATCTATCTTGAACGCGAGTGATGTTTTGGCATAAATTCCCGTGTAATATTCTTGAATTCCTTTATGCCTCCTAGCCTTTTTGCTTGACGAAAGCAACCCGTTGACACCTATATCAGCCTGTGGCAATGTCTTTTTTCGTTTTTTTGGAGGTTGGATTGAAGAGTGAGCGCATCGGCTCTGTAACCAGAACCCGCCTAAACAACGGTCTTACCGTTCTTGTCAAAGAGATAAAAAAATTTCCTGTGGTAGCTGTGCAGGTATGGATAGATGTGGGAAGCGCCGACGAACAGTCCACCCAAAGAGGCGTATCTCATCTCATCGAACATATGTTGTTCAAGGGTACCAAAAAACGCGCGGTCGGTGAGTTGGCAGGCATTATCGAAGAATCAGGTGGTGATATCAACGCTTGGACATCATTGGATCATACGGTGTATCACCTGGTGTTGCCATCCAATCGGTTGTCTTTGGGGTTGGAACTGTTGGCGGATGTGCTTAGAAACCCCAGCTTTGATGCCGGCGAGCTTGAACGAGAAAAAATGGTTGTCCTTGAAGAGATAAAAAGGACCCGGGATCATCCAGAGCGATGGATTGGAGATCTGGTATTCGAAGTCGCCTATCCAAAGCACCCCTATCGATATTCGATTTTGGGTACGGAAAAATCGCTCAGGAATATGGATCGCAAGGTTGTGGTAGATTTCTTCAAGCGGAATTACTGCGCGGATCGCATGACCCTGGTAATGGCCGGCGACCTGGATCAAGACAAAGCACTGAAAAAGGCGGCGGGTTGGTTTGGAGGCGTCCCGTCAAACCACACCCTCCTCTTGAAGCCA
>JBFFBT010000252.1:0-8692 GCA_041560255.1 Myxococcota bacterium
ATCAAATATATGCACACATTTTGTTGTAGTCAGCTAATTTCATGCACTCTCAATACATCGTTATATGCAACGTTGGGGTTTATTCATGAAAATTGAGCTGAGCTTCAAGCGGAGAAAATACCTGGGTAAAAGAAAAACAGCTGTTGCGCGTTATCGGTTGATAGGTGTAAGAGATCCGATCTTCAGAGAATATTTTTTCTATCTCACCAACATCCCACAAGACAAACTGGTAAGAATCTCAGCTGTAACTTTTTTCATAAATTTTGTGAACCTAGCTGTAAATTTGTCATAAAATGCAGATGGCACCAACACCGTTCCGGTAGAAATCTCATACGCTCTACGCAAGGAAGCCATGGTTCTGTTGCGGCCAATAGCAAATCCAAGAACCACTGTCCAAAACAAAGCAACAATGTCAATTTTCCTCTGCCGTTGGAGGGTCCTAGTCTCAACTGCAAGTTTCTGCAATCTACTCGGTCGAATAAGTTTGTTCAGTTCTTCACGAATTGGTACAATCCTTTTACGGGCCATCGTTGCTCCTTTATTTTTTCTGTTCGCAATAGAAAAGATAGAGCTTCGCTGGCCTATTTTCAATATGTTTTACACTAGGTTGCTTCCATTATCCGAACACCAAGGTATGCAAGTGGAAGGTGTAGACAAAAGAGAAAAATCCTTTCAAAGCCTATCTCTCGATTATTACAGAAATAATCCGCCCTGTGAAAGAAGGATCTTCTTTAAAGGGACAAAGAAAAGGTGGTTTTAATAAATCGTCTATAGAGGTGATCGACTGGATGGATACACTGGTTTTAGGACAATGATTGATAAAGCAAATTCACAGGAGTGGGAAATTGAAACGAATGTTGCCTAGAACGCTGCGAAGTCGTATCCGACCAAGAAAAGCAAGCCGATAGCTTCATCGAGGTCGGGCAGACTCGGAATAAAGAGGTTTGCACTGATGCTCAACCCCGAAAATGCATATCCCGCTCCTGCCATGGCACCGAATTTCATTTCACTATCGGAAAAATCTCCTAAGGGAGTTTCAACTTCGGCGCCAAAATTCACCAAGCCTAACGCCAGATCTCCAAAAAGTCCCATGGGAGCGGTATAACGAAAGCCCACCAATATGGGAAGCTCCGAGGTGCTGACATCACTACCCGCAATTTCTTTGGTGAGGTGAAAGATATACCCGGCCCTGAGGTTGAGCGACATGGCGTCGTTGAGGCAATAGGATAGCTTGGCCATGCCTCCAAGTCCGATGCCCGTCACATCAGCCCAGTCAGAGAGTGGTAGAACGAATGCACCTTCAACTCCCACCTTCAACCCCATTTTCTCCGCCGCATTCGCAGACGCGAACGTCATTGAGGTTACGATCAGACACACTGCCAGTAGGGAAATGACTTTTTTCATTGGATTCTCCTTTCCAAATGTTGAACTGCAACGCGAACAAATAAGTATTGATCCAAATACCGACAAATCCCTTTCAGTGCTTTGGTTTTGAAAGCACCGATCCTGTTGTCATGAAAAATCAAAAGGAGTCTTTACAATACATTAAATAAAAAATTAATGCAAATTTATCGGATTGCGTGATGGGTGCATTGTGTGTTTTATTCAGTTCGCCAAATTGATGGTATTGAGGGTCGTTTCAATGCATATGACGAAATTCTTACCCGTCGAGCTTGGGGATTATATCTCTTATGGTATTGTTGAGAAATATGAAAGTGCAACCCTGCATCATCTGTTGGATGGAGATGCGGAAGTATACCGAGCGTACAATGTTTCTGATCTCGTGAGTAGGCGGTATATGTGCGCCGACGGTGGTCCGGACATCAATGTGTATTTGATGCGGATGCAAACCTCTGCGGGGGCTTTTGGGGCATATCATCACGATATTCGAGAAGGGGTGGATATCGGCGTGGGTCAGGAATCCGAGTTTCTTTCGGGTTGTTTGTATTTTTGGAAAGGCCGGTACTTCGTATCCATTTTGGTTTTGGAGGAAACCCCGGAGGCGAAGACCGCGGTCATCGAGTTGGGCAGGCGGATTGCCGATAACATCGAGCAAACCGGAGCTGTGCCCGAGGTGATGCAAGGCTTGCCGGGTCCGGGGTTGGTTCGAAACGAGATCTACTTTTTCTTCGATTGGCAAAGCCTCAATCGGCGCTATTTTTTGGCGGATGACGATTTGTTGGAGCTTGGTAATGCCGCCCAGGGCGTGCTGGCGCGTTACGACGATCCGGATGGGCTACTCGTGTTGGTGCGTTATCCTGAGGTTGTATCCGCAGAACGGGGGATGAAAAAATTCATGCATAATTATATCCCGGATGCGGATCCGATGGGTTACGCCCAAATGGAAGACGGCGGTTGGACCGCGGTCATACAGCGGGGAGTGTATTGGGCCGGTGTGTTCGAGATCGCCACCCGCAGGCAGGCCGAATCGTTGATCGATCGGGTAAGGCACGAATTGGATACATGACGTCGGTAGAAGGTGATACGCGGGCAATCGAGGTTTAGTTGATTACTTCGAGCAGGTCGTCAAACAAATCCTTTTGCGCTTTGATTTTTTCTTCGTTTCCGTAGACGCAGATGTTGGCTTGTGTGAAAAGATCCGTGAGCATGTCGGCCAATTGATTGATGTCTTCCAACGTAGCTCCAAGCAACTCGTCTCTTTCCTTTTGACGATCCATAAGTGTGACGTTTTCCAGATGGTACTCGATGGCGGTCGATCCTTTGAGCGAAGGTGTCATGGGCTTGTCCAAAGTAGCGATGGTGCCGATGATGGAGCGGGTGATTTCACGTTTGTCGGCCTTGAAACCACGGACGAAATCGGGGGCTTTGGTGTAAACATCCAGGGTCTTTCGAATGTGTGGATCCCGGTACGATCCCATGGCGGCCATGCCGTTTCGGGCAAAAAACACCCATGCGCCGTAGGCTCCGCCCTCCATGCGTATTTTGGGGATGAGATAGTCCCAGGACAGAATCTGGGTGAGCAGATGGAGCTTGCCCGAGTAGGCATAATTGCGCTTGTGGTAGTTGGTTGCCTTGATGACATACTGCACCTTGGACGACGAGAGTAAAGCTTCGTTTTTGGGCTCGATCGAAAACGACAAAGTTTGGGGAGGGATATGTTTGTCCGCCAGGCGTTTCAAGAAGGGCGGAAACTGTTGTTCGAATTTTTGGTAATCCTCATCAGAACAGGTAATACCCACAATCAGGTTGTTTTGGTTGAACACCAATGACCTGAGCATTTCTAGGTCCGCCACCAGATCGTTGGCTTTGGTGTCGAAATCTTTTGTAAGCTTTTCCACGAAATGGATGTGGGTAAGCCCTTTGATCCTTTCACTGTAGGCTCCCAAGGGTGAGATGCGGGCTGCCAACCTGCTTACAGCCAGGTTTTGTCCGGCGTTTCGGGCATATCCCTGTAAGCCCGCGTTTATCTCGGTCAGCACTTGCTGGATGCGTTGCTGGTTGGACATCTGGGTATCGTGGATGATTTCGGATTGCAGATCCAACAAGTTGTCCAATTTGGCGGTCAGCACCTTGCCCGACACGCTCAATCGCCGCATGAAGTCATCGGGGTTCTTGAAATCGGAAAAAGTGTCGGGGGTGATCTGGATGCCGCCGGTGTGGATGTTGATGTTGGAATTCAACTCGCCATACGGATGTTGTTTTGTGTCCAGCTTGCCGAGCAGGTCGGACAGGATCGGGAGCAGGTCGATCATTTCTTGTGGGACCCCGGAGGCGTCGAAGAAAAGTTGCAGGTAGATTATCCCATTGGTTGGTATAGGAAAGTGCAGCACCTTGGCCTTGCCGATTTGTTTTTCCAGCACCTTTAAATCCTCGGCCTTGGGGTTGAGATCCGCGATTCCCAGCATGGGCATTTTTCCAATGGCTTCGGGGCTGTCAGGGGTCATCTGCCATTTTTTGAGTTTTTTGGTTTGATCGATCAAAGCTTCGATTTGCGTAGCCGACATGGAGGCTTTCAACGCAGCCAGCTTCTTTTGGGTTTTTGCGGCAATCTCTTCCGTCAATCCGGCCTTGGGTCGCAGTGCAACCAATAAGGCGTGAGAATTTTTGAGGAAGTGTTTTGCGATGATTTTTTCGAGGTAATCCGTCTTGAGTGCGGCTCGGGTGGCCGTGAGAGGTTTTTCCCACTGCATGGTAAGAAACGGATCTTTCCCGATAATCCATCCACGTATTCCAGTCGCCGTTGCGACCAGTCCTTTGGGGAAACTGCCGAAGTCGGCCTCTCGTAATTTGAACTCGAGCCGGTTCAGGACGCCCTCCACTTGTTTTTTCTCCAGTCCGGATTTGATGACTTGACCAAGGGTGTCCAATACGGTTTTCAAGAACCGATCTTTATCTTCCGGATTGGCGTTGTCCACCAAGATAGTAAAAACACCTTGTTTTGAATCATCATACCCACAGGAGACGTCTTTGCCGATACCGGCTTCTTGGAGCGCTTTCCGAATGGGGGCGGCCGGTAGGTTGACGAGCAGATCCGTCAAAACATCCATGGCCATGCTCAGCTCGGGTTGTAGGGTGCTTCCCGCAACGAAGCTGAGCGATAGAAAGGTTTTGTCTTGGGTATCTTCATTTTTTCCGATGGGATAATCCAGGGTGATCTGTTTCATTTGCTTGAATGCTTTTTGGAGCGAAATCACGGGTTGAATTTTTGTTTTTTTGAATTTGGATAAATATTTTTCATGAATGAATTTGAGCTCTTCGAGCGTATTTCCGTCGCCATAGAGGGTGATGTAGCTGTTGGAAGGATGAAAATATTTTTTATGCAGGGCCAAAAATTCTTTGTAGTCGAGATAAGGAATTTTCTCCGGATCTCCGCCCATGTCGTGTGCATAGATGGTTTTGGGTAACAAGTTTTTCCTGATCTTTTGCATAAGGATTTGCTGGGGGGAGGAGTAGTTGCCTTTCATTTCGTTGTACACGATGCCGTTGTACGTAAGCTCCTGATTCTTGTCGCCAAGCTCGTAGCGCCAACCTTCCTGGAGAAAAATGTTTTTTTCTTGGTACATGAGTGGATTGAACACCATATCCAGGTAGACGTTCATGAGGTTGAAAAAGTCGTTTTGGTTTCGGCTGGCGATCGGGTACATGACATACTCGTGGGAGGTGAATGCGTTGGCGAAAGTCTGCAGCGATCCCTTGAACAACATCTGAATCGGACTTTTGACCGGAAAGTTCTTCGAGCTGTTTAAAGTGGCGTGCTCGAGGATGTGGGCCACCCCGGTGTCGTCTTTGGGGAGGAATTTAAATGTAATACAAAAGCTCTTGTTGTCATCGCTCGATTCGAGCTTGAGCAAACGTGCTCCGGTGCGTACATGCTCGAAGACCCGGCCGACGGCGTCATACTCTTTTATTTGTTTTTCTTTGATAAATCGAAATCCATGGTAGGTTTTGCCTGGTCGAAGCTGGATGTCTTTGGCCTGACCGATTTGAGATGAGACAAGAAAGACAAACAAAAATAACGCCGGTATGGTTTGGCAGGCTGATTTCTTCATGCTCTCCTCCTTCGTGAAAATCATCCGAGACGTTGTCATGATAAGGTTTCGCTTAAAAAAGATACTTTAGGCCCCTTCAGACCGATTGGCAAATCAAAAATACAGACCGGCTGCAATTCATTTTTACTTGACGAACTATTCGGCTAGTACTATACGGTCAGTATGAAAAAACGTCAAACACTCACTGTTGCAGAGCTCGAGATCATGCAGGTGGTCTGGCAGTTGGGGCGTTGCACGGTACGGGATGTTTACCGCACCCTGCTCGATCGCAAAGAGGTCGCCTATACGACTGTGATGACCATGATGAATGTTCTCGAAGAAAAAAGCCATCTTCTAAAAATATCCAAGGAAGGACGCGCCTATATTTATAAACCCAGTCGGCCTCAAAACCAGGTCATTTCGAATATGTTGGATGATTTTCTCACGCGTGTTTTCGGAGGCTCGGCGCAGAGGCTGGTGCTCAGCCTGGTAAAAGGTCGTAAGCTTTCCGAGGAAGATCTTCGCTCCATCTCTCAAATGATAAAAAAAGCCGAAGCCGAATGAGATAACCCCACCGTTGATACCAACGGCGGGGCATATCACATCATCATATCAGGAGCGAGAAAAAGGAGGGTCTTCCTATGTAATCAGGGAACGAATTCCCTGTTGGGCTCCCGCCCCGAGGGTGTAGTATTACCTTGTTCGTACTTTATATATAGTACTAGATTTTCGTTTTGTCAAGCAAAAATCAATCGGGGTTTATATGTCGGGAACCAAGAAAGGGCGCCGTGCTCTTCGGGCTGCGGTTGACAAAACATACCTGGGTTGACTAGTCTCGTCATCTTCGAGAGTCCGATTGTGAAAGGAATCGCATGACTGGGCATTACCCTCATATGTTTTCACCGCTCGATCTCGGGTTTACCTGTCTGAAAAACAGGGTGGTTATGGGATCGATGCATACAGGATTGGAGGATTTTCGAGCCGGGTTGGATCGCTTGAGGGAGTTTTATGTTGAAAGAGCGCGCGGAGGTGTCGGACTGATTGTAACCGGGGGTATATCGCCGAATCGTAGCGGACGATTGTTCGAGCATGCGACCGTGATGGGCGAGCAAAGTGATGTGCAGGCTCATGCCGCCTTGATAAAACCGGTTCACGAGCACGATGGAAAAATCATCATGCAATTGCTGCACGCCGGGCGTTATGCATACCACGAAGATCTGGTGGCGCCCTCAGCATTAAAAGCACCGATCAATCCAAGGAGCCCCAGGGAGCTGAGTCCTGATGAAATCATGAGAACCATCGATGATTTTGCGCATTCGGCCGGGCTGGCTCGGTCGGCGGGTTACGACGGGGTCGAGATTATGGGCTCTGAGGGTTATCTCATAAACCAGTTTTTGGCTCCCTGCACCAACCACAGGCAGGATGAATGGGGTGGTGGTTTTCAAAACCGCATGCGGTTTGCGCTCGAGGTGGTCAAAGCCGTGCGGCGGGAAGTAGGTCGTGATTTCATCGTAATGTTTCGAATTTCGTTGTTGGATTTGGTTTCTGGGGCAAGCAGATGGTCCGAAGTGGTGTCGCTTGCCAAGTCGTTGGAGCAAACCGGTGTGGATATTCTCAATTCTGGTATCGGCTGGCATGAATCACGCACACCCACGATCGCAATGTGCGTCCCCCGAAAGGCATTTGCCTGGGTTACGGGCAGGCTGAAAGCCGAGGTCGGGTTGCCCGTGGTGGCGTCCAATCGTATCAACATGCCTAAAATCGCCGAAGAGGTTTTGGCGTCCGGTCAAGCTGACTTGGTGTCGATGGCCCGGCCTCTGTTGGCGGATGCGTACCTGGTCGAAAAAGCTGCCGGCGGCAGGGTTGATGAGATCAATACGTGTGTTGCGTGCAACCAAGCATGTTTGGATCATGTTTTCGAGATGCGGGTTTGTTCCTGCCTGGTGAACCCCCGAGCTTGTCATGAGACGGAAATCATTGCCAAGCCCGTTACGGTTTCGAAAAACATCGCCGTGGTGGGAGCCGGTCCGGCGGGGTTGGCATGTGCCTGCATGGCGGCGGAGCGGGGTCATCGGGTTACTCTATGGGAAGCGGGACAAAGCATTGGGGGACAATTGAAACTGGCGGCGCTCATCCCCGAAAAACAAGAGTTTTTGGAGACTCTGCGCTACTTCCATAACAAATTGGAAAGAACCGGCGTGATGGTGCACCTGGGCCGGCAAGCGAATTTGCCTGAGTTGATCGAACCAGGGTATGACGAGATTGTCATCGCCACCGGCGCTGAGCCCAAGAAAATCGATCTTCCCGGATCGGATCGAAGCAACGTATTGAGCTACCAGGAGGTCTTCGACGGCGCCGAAGTGGGAGAAAGGGTAGCGATCTTGGGAGCTTCTGCGATAGGAATCGACGTGGCGGAGTTTTTGAGCTACACAGGCAGGTTCGAAGCACCTTCCATCGAGCAATACCTGCACCAGTGGGGCATTGATGAGACCCTTACCCAGCCCGGAGGTTTGATGTCGATGGGAGCGGTGATGGAAAAGGCCGAGCGCAACATCACCCTCATGCAACGAAAGGCATCCAAAATGGGCTCAGGCCTTGGTAGGACCACCGGTTGGATTCATCTCAAACGGATTGCCTCGCGAGGAATCAAAATGATTCCGGGGGTTGAGTACCAGTGGATCGACGATCAAGGGGTACATTTTTTGGTGGGGGGAGTCAAGCATGTGTTGCCGGCCGACACCGTGGTGATCTGCGCGGGCCAAGTTCCTGTACGCCACCTGTTTGAAAGTCTTGAGCAACACGCTGTCCGGGCTCATCTCATCGGCACTGCTCGGATCACTGATGATCTGGATGCCAAACGAGCCATAGATGAGGGCGTGCGCTTGGGGGCAGTGATCTAGATCGCATCTACCAGGGCGGCTGCAAACTCCGAGCAACTCAACTCGGTACAACCGCTTTGGCCTTCTTCTTTCCATCCGCGCACCAAATCGTATGTGCCGAGTCGTTGGGACATCACGCTCTCGAGTGATCGGTGGATGGCTTGGGCGGCTTCGGTCCAGTCGAGATATTCGAGCAGCATGGCTGCGGAGAGAATCAGGGATGCGGGGTTGACTTTGTTTTGTCCTGCATACTTGGGCGCGCTTCCATGGGTGGCTTCAAACACGGCGATACCATCACCGATATTTGCCCCGGGCGCCATTCCC
>JBFFBT010000253.1:0-8691 GCA_041560255.1 Myxococcota bacterium
CGCTTCCCCGAGGGGGCGGACGGCGATGCATCAAAAACGCGCCGCCGGCGCCGATATCGCGTACATCACTGATCCCACTCGAATCGATCGCTTTGTACTTGGTCTTGATTCTTCGAATCAATCTCCCATATCTGCGAGGCTCGTCCATGGAAGGCAGGATCCTTCCACATACCCGATCGACCATGTAGGAGCGTATGGTCTCGAGCTCCTTGATGTTGGGCTCGCAAAATGCCAACCCACATCCCGAGTTGTCGCTTCCGGGTGGTTTGGCGCTGTCGTGGATTGCCTCGGCGACGCAATTGAAGCTCTTCGACAACGCCGGTATGCTTATGTCGAGCCATACCTGGTTGCCGAGCGGAGGGGCTGTTTGCAAGATGACGTAGACACCCCCCAAGCTCAGATCACGGCTCAGCAGTCTGTGGTTTTTCATGGACCATTCGACATTCATCTCCAAATGGGTGTCGATACGGGCATGATTTCTGCGCTCCAACAATCCCTGCCGAATAGCGTCGTCCACCAGGTTGTTGATCAATTGCCTTTGCTGAGCCGAGAGATCGATAAAACGCAATCCCATACCAGGTCCGGGCGTTTTCTTATGCCGACTGGACCAAACCACCTCTGCTTTGATGCTGAAAGACAGTCCACGCCGCAACGGGATGATCTCCAGATTGAGCTTGGTTCCGGGCGCCGGCGGATCTTCAGAAGAGATGAAAATTCCGCCCTCTCCCAACACGGAACAGTATTTTTCAATCAGCTGATCGCCCGAACGGTAGCAAACCCATAAGGGAATGGGCACCCGAATAAACTCCCGGGCGTCGTTGTCCGGATCCATTTTACGCTGGAACAATGCTTGCTCGATCTTACACCGATACACCCGCCAGCTTCTTTTCTGCTCACTGCCAAGACTGCTCGAATCAACGCGCTTTTGCTCATTGAGTATCTCGAAAGCTTCAATCAGGCTGCGATAATCGTCCATGACCTTTTTTTCTAAAATGATTTTTCCAGGTTAGTCGGATCCATCATAATCGCTCGTATCGATCGTGTCAATGTTACTGGCCTGTCGTGTTACTTGTTTGTCGTATGAAAACCCACCGTATCCGAACTCCGACCTTTGACGTTCGACATGAACTTTGATAAAGAAAATCCATGAACGTGAAAAAAGACATTCGATTGACCACCACGGTGTCCGGCTCTGGTTGAGCCTCCAAGCTGGGGCCGGGGGACCTGGCCCAAGCGATTTGCGGTCTCGATCTCAAACCCCATCCCAACCTATTGGTTGGCATGGAGACCAATGACGATGCAGGTGTTTACAGGATCGATTCCGACAAGGCCCTGGTACAAACCGTGGATTTCTTTACTCCTATCACCGACGATGCCTACCTGTTCGGCCAGATCGCGGCGGCCAATGCGCTCTCGGACATTTATGCCATGGGGGCGACCGCGCTGACTGCCATGAACCTGGTTTGTTTTCCATTGAAAACCATGGATCTTTCCATTTTGAAACAAACTCTCCGAGGCGGACTCGATAAAATCCACGAAGCCGGGGCCGTTTTGGTTGGCGGCCACAGTGTTCAGGATCCGGAGTTTAAATACGGCTTGTCGGTCACCGGTCTGGTGCACCCGGATCACATCATCACCAATCGGGGCGCCCGGCCGGGGGATGCGCTCATTTTGACCAAGCCATTAGGAACCGGCATCATCGCCACCGCCGTCAAAGCGGATTCGGCTTCTACGCAACTCAAGGAGATCGCCGAGATCTCCATGGCGACCCTCAACCGTAAGGCCGCAGAAAGCATGCGTTCCTATGATGTGCATGCATGCACGGACATTACCGGTTTCGGGCTCATCGGTCATTTGTGCGAAATGATCTCGGACAGCCGAACGGGCGCCGTCATCCATGCAAAGGAGCTGCCCATATTCGAAGGCGTAGAAGAGCTTTGCAACCAGGGGTTGTTGCCGGGAGGCTTGGGACGCAACCGCGCTTACCGAAATGCTCAGATCGACCTGGATCCCAACGTCCCGCAATATCTTCAGGATATCATCCACGACCCCCAGACATCCGGGGGGCTGCTCATCGCGTTGCCCGCCGATCAAGCTTTCGACTTGGTGCAACAACTGCACGCCGAAGCGATTTCATCCGCAGCGCAAATCGGCTCGATAATCGATAAGCCCGAAGGCGTCGTTTTGGTCCGGGGCTGAAACCATACGGCGCACGATTACAATTTTTGAAATGCTCATGAATCCACAAAAATCAGAGATGAAATCCCCCGCGCTCGAGCAAATTTCGAATTTCGGTCTTGTTGGTCGCTTTGAGATAGGCCTCTCTCGGCTCGATCAGATCATTTCGCACCAACTCGACCAAAGAATCGTTCATGGTGCGCATGCCTATGTTGCGCCCGGTCTGCATGAGTGAAAATAACTGAAAGGTCTTTTTTTCGCGGATGAGATTGGATACGGCGCTGTTGCCGATCAGAATCTCGAAAGCCGCCACCCGTCCGCCGCCTTTTTTGCGACACAATACCTGAGCAATGACTCCCATGAGACAGTCGGCCACCATGGTTCGCACCTGTTCCTGCCGGTCGGCCGGAAATTGATCGATGATCCGATCGACCGTTCCCGGCGCGGTAGTGGTATGCAGGGTTCCAAAGACCAAATGCCCGGTTTCGGCAGTTTCGACCGCGATTTCGATGGTTTCCAGATCACGCATCTCTCCCACCAACACGATATCGGGGTCCTCCCGCAATGCTGCGCGCAGTGCAGCTTTGAAAGAATTTGTGTGGGTACGAATTTCGCGCTGATTGACCAGGCATTTCTTGTTTTCATGCATAAACTCGATGGGATCTTCGATGGTAATGAGATGATCTTCCCGCGTATCATTGATCTGGTCGATAAGCGCCGCCAGGGTGGTGGACTTGCCAGATCCGGTCGGACCGGTCACGAGCACCAAACCCTTGCTCAGGTTGCACAGTTCGAGCACCTTTTCCGGAATGCCCAACTGCTTCGCGCGCGGAATCTCAAACGGAATCGCTCGAAAAACCCCTCCCGGGCCTTTTCGATCCCGAAACAAATTGACCCGAAAACGTGATACACCTTCGAGCTCGTAGGCGAAATCCGTGTCATTGCACTGCTCGAACTCCTTGATATTTTCCTCCGGTGCGATAGACATCAACTCGGTAAGCAAGACATCTTCGTGAAACACGGCAAATCCATCCAATGGTTTCACCGATCCACCCGCACGCACCAGTGGCTCACACGCGGTACACAGATGGAGATCCGAGGCTCCGGCATCCCGGGCCGCCACCAAAAGGCGATCAATCAACTTATCCGCGCTCGAGCCGTCCCGGGCGGTCGTTCCCAGGGGTTGCCGCAAAGACCCGGAGCGTCGTAGCGACACAGTGCGATCATCCACCTTCGGCGTGGCTTCGAAGGCTCCATCCACCATGGGAGCAGAGGCATACCCCGCTCGAGTATCCATGTACTCACTCCCAGAGAGATTATCGTCCGAGTAAGAAACTCCATCCGCCAGGGAGGATTCTAAAGGCATAATGGCGTCGGCTCCCAACTCGACGGGCAGCTCGCTTTGCGAGCCGCTCGACGGGATGGACTCCAGATGGATCGACCACTTTCTTCCTTTGGGGGTAACGGTGATCCGATAGGCGGCGCCGTCCAGCGCATGCTCGAGAAAAATCTTGTGACCGGACTCGAGAGTCCCCCAAACCTGGGGGGTAGCGATTTCTCGTATCAGCTCCACGAGCACTTCGTGGGAAGTGGTCTGGGTGGCAAAACGATCTCCGGAAGGAAACCGCAACAACACATTGCTGCCGCTGTTTAAAACCATCTCATGCGCACCAAACCGTTCCAGATTACGAAGGTATAGATCAATACGAGCCACAACGTGCCTCCTGTCCGAAGAGAATGCTATGGATGGTCTCCAAAATCTTTCACGTGCAAAACTCGATTTTTGTTCACCAAGTAGACCGTATCCTCTGTCCATACACGGAAAAATCGTCCCGCCTGATTGAGATAATCGACCAGCCGGGCATGAGTGGGCGGAGCCGAGTACAGAACATGTCCCTCGATAATCTGACGGGCCGCCATCTCCACCGCAACCCGCTTGCGGATGTCATACAATTCATGCTCCAACGTGTCCGGCATTTCTTCTACCGGCAGATTTCCATTACGCAGAGGCACCTCAATCCAAACTACGGTGGACTTGTTGAACAAAAGCCACTGGTTTTGGTCTATGTGACGGGCCGGTAGAAACGACGCCTCGTCCTCGAGCAGATCGATCACGCTCTGTCTCTCGTAATACCGGGCATGATGTTGTGCCACGAAGATCTCCACTTCCAGCTTGTCGGCGCCTTCCAACAACAACCCAACCACCACTGGAATCTTGGGAAGCTTGAGATCCGATGAGTTGGACATATCTTTTCACCTACCTCTCAAACGACCAGGCGCATGCCTGGTATTGGTACAAAGCCGCCCCGGATATTTTTTATCTTTGCAGATATATAAACAGGAATTTGAAAAGGCGTCAAGATCGTCCCCATATCGTAGAAAAACCACCTCAAAACAACATAGAACCCACACACCAAATCATGCTATTCTCCGGTGAGTATGATTATGCGAAAACAGAATATGAAACCCGATACAAAACTGGAAAAACCAATGGAGAAAATATCTTGAAAAAATCATTTGTGCCTTTCGAGCTGGAACGCATGCTGTGCCTTTGGGAAAACACCGTGGAGTATGATTTGTCCGAAAGCGGAGTCCACCCCATTACGCTGGGCGAGCTCGTTGCTTACGATCCCGAAATCCTCGGATCGCTTTTACAGACCAAGCTCAATTACGCCCAAACCAACGGAATTCCGGCTTTAAGAGAACGTATCGCCACGCTCTATTCCCCAGCCGATCTGGACAATGTCATCGTAACGGTAGGGTGCGCGGAAGCCAATTATCTTGCCATGCACACGGTTGTTTCACCCGGTGATGAAATCGCCATCATGTTGCCCAATTACATGCAGGTCTGGGGCATCGCCAACAACATCGGTATGCGGGTGAAAACGTTTCATCTCAAAGAAGAAAATCATTGGGCTCTGGACATCGACGAGCTTTCGTCGGTGGTGGGACCCGATACCAGACTCATCGCAATCTGCAATCCCGACAACCCAACCGGTTACATCATGACAGAAGACGAAATGAACGCCGTCGTCCGGATAGCCGAGCGGGTGGGCGCGTGGATATTGGCCGATGAAGTTTACAGTGGGACTGAAAGATTGACCGACCGGCAAACACCCTCGTTTTACGGCCGATACGAAAAAGTTTTGGTTACAAACAGCCTGAGCAAGGCCTACGGGTTGCCCGGGCTCAGGATCGGATGGGCGGTGGGACCGGAGAAGACCATCGAAGAGATGTGGGCTCGGCACGACTACACCACCATCGCAACGACCATGTTGGGAAATCATCTGGCCGAGTTCGCGCTTCGGCCCGAAATCCGCATGCGGCTCATACAGCGCGCCAGAGGTTTGGTGCGGGGGGGATTGCCCATCCTTGAAAAATGGTTGGACGAGCACAAGGGAATGTTCAACCTGATACCCCCGCAGGCCGCACCGATTGCTTTTGTACGATACCACTTCAAGATCAACGCAACCCGGTTGGTCGAACGACTCAGGAAAGAAAAAAGCGTCCTTCTGGTGCCCGGCGATCATTTCGGGATGGACGGATACCTGAGATTTCGTTACGGCCTGCCTCCCGACTACCTCCGAGAAGGACTCCGGCGCACCGGCGAGCTCATAGGCGAGCTTTTCTAGCTTGGGTTGACCAACCCGGCTCTCAACAAGCAAACCCGTATAGATTTCATCTCGCGACATAAAAAATCTATCCTTAAATCTACCTTTAGATAGATTACATTCACCCCCGATCGGCTCTATTTTTACGGCTGGAACCAAGATTGGACAGCGATTTTCGAAAACCACTTAAACAAGGAGCATATCATGAAAAAAAATCGATTTTTCAACCTGGCGCATACCAACAACCTTCTGTGCAAATCACTTGCCTTGATTGTGTTTGCATCCATGCTATCAACACAACCGACCCTCGCGGAAGCAGGTCGCCATGACAACCTACAACCTCATCATCACAAAAAATCGAGCAAAACCAAAACCATCAACCATGCGCTCGAGACACTCTCCCGCAGGTTGGCCGAGCTCATGCAAGATCAGAAATTCAGGAGATATTGCAGAGAGATTGCCTCGAAAACCCATGCCGTTGTCACTCTGAGCGAGCTCATACAGCCCCGGTTCGCGGCAGATGCCGGCGTGAACACTATCCTGCGGCACTTGTCGGCCGAAATCCGTCATTTGGATAAAGAGCACATCTCGAAGATCAAAATCTCCATACCCATCGAAACCTGGTCGGATACCGAGTCGGAGCCATGGGTCGCCTATGTGCCCCTGGGCGTTTTTGGCTATTTGACCAACAGCGTCAAGGCGTTTGACAGCCGAAACCGATCGTTTTACCTGTCTGAAGACACCAGCTCGCAGGCCCCTGTCATCCTGCTGGGCTACTTCGATACCGGCTTGAAAGAAACCCAAACGGCCGACATGCCGGAAAAATCCTACAGCCGGGAAGAATGCGTCGGTTGCTGGTTCAATGGAACCTCCTGCCGGGTCTTCGTGCAACGATGCCATTATTGTTGTATCAACTGCGAGTTCTCCGAAAGGTGCGGGGCTTGTTTCGGCTGGTGGAACAAAGTCGGCCCCTGTTACCCGCAATAACCACACGCCCAAAGGATTTTTATTTTGGTTGAAGCCGAGTTCGTTGCCACCTTGTAAACCCCGTTTGTTGCAACTTGGAAATCTGTAACCTGTTGTATTTCATAATCATTACTTCCAGTATCCGTTACAAAACGACAATTTCGCAAGGGAGACGAATTAGCGTTCCAAATCCAGATCTTCGCTTTTCTGCTGGCGTTTGTGTCGAGAACAGTGTATATGAGCCCTCGAAGTCGGGCTCCTCGACCCATGGTGGGTTGTGCACCGCCCCACCTAAGGTATGAGGATATATCATGCAGGATGTTGTACAAGATTGTTTTTCTTTTTCCGAGCTTACTCAAAACCCTCATTTGCTGGCAGCCATCGACAAGCTCGGTTTTTCGAACCCCACACCAATCCAAACACAAGCGATTCCACTGCTATTGCAAGGGGTTGATATCGTGGGCCAGGCCCAAACCGGAACGGGTAAAACCCTCGCTTTCGGCTTGCCGCTGTTGGAACGGGTGGCTGCAACCGACCGAACCACCCAAGCCCTGGTGCTGACGCCCACACGCGAGCTGGCCCTGCAAGTAAGCCGCGCACTGCAACAACTTTGTGTCAACCTACCGGGGCTTTGCGTGACCTCGATTTACGGCGGACAGGAATACGGCTCGCAGCTCAAAGCTCTGCACAAAGGAGCCCATATCGTCGTCGGCACCCCAGGGCGCGTCATGGATCACATCAAACGCGGCAGCCTGCGTCTGCATGCACTGAAGACCATTGTGCTCGATGAAGCCGATGAAATGCTGAGCATGGGTTTTGTGGAAGATATCGAATGGATACTGAGCTTTTGTCCAAAAGAGCGTCAAACCGCCTTGTTTTCGGCCACCATACCCCAGCGAATTCAAAACATTTGCACGAGCTACATGCAAACCCCTCGACTCGTCAGCATCGAAAAACGCTGCAGCGCCGCGGTGACCATTCATCAACGTTACTGGAAAGTGGCGGGCCTCAACAAGCTGGATGCGTTGTCACGCATTATCGAAGCGGAACAAATCGATGCGGCGCTCATATTTGTCCGCACCAAAGCCTCCGCAGTTGTGCTGGCGGATCAACTTGCCGAGCGTGAATTTAAGTCGAGCGCCCTACATGGAGATATGCCTCAAAGCATGCGTGAGCATACCATCAAGCGCATCGAGGAAAACCAAATCGATCTTTTGGTGGCAACCGACGTCGCCGCCCGAGGTCTCGACATCCAACGATTCGGACATGTCATCAACTACGACATGCCGGCGGACACCGAATCCTACGTACACCGCATCGGACGCACCGGAAGAGCCGGGCGTGACGGCCAAGCCATATCTTTCGTAGCCCCTCGAGAGCTGCATCTGTTGCGCGCCATCGAACGCAACACGAAACAAATCATCCAACCCATGAGCCTGCCTCCGGCATCTCTCATCAACGATCGGCGTATCCTGGCCTTCAAGCAAAGTGTTCTCGATACCATCAAGCAAGGCCGGTTGGAACCGTTTCTGCAAATCATACAAGACCTGAACGTCGAACATGATCTCGATCCTTTCGAAATGGCGGCCGCTCTGGCGGTCAAGGCCCAGGGTAAAGCTCCTTTGTTGGTCAAAGAAGTCGAGCTACCCCAACATCCGATCGCTCTTGTAAAAACAGCGCGCAACGAGCTAGAACCAGGCATGGTCCGATACCGCTTGGCGGTGGGACAATCGCATGGAGTCAACCCCGGTCAAATTGTCGGCACCATCGCCGACGTTTCCGGGTTGCAAGGTCGGCACATCGGTCGAATCACCATCAATCGGGATCACAGCTTTGTGGATCTACCCGAAGGCATGCCTGGAGAAATCTATCAACTGTTGAAAAATGCCAGGGTATGTCAAACCCCATTGAAAATAAAACCTGTTTCGATTCAAGC
>JBFFBT010000254.1:0-8665 GCA_041560255.1 Myxococcota bacterium
TGCCGGTCATCATGCTCACCGGGCATGGCACGGTCGAACAGGCGTTCGAGACGTCCAAAGAGGGTGTCTTCGACTACTTGACCAAACCATGCGACTTGGATGTTCTGGCGCGGGTATGCAGGGATGCGGTATCGATGCCCAAGCCGATAAAGACGCAAGAATTAAAGCCCGGCGGAGACAAAATCAGGGTATTGGTTATCGATGACGAGCAGGATTTTCTAGATAGCTTGACCGGGCTGCTACAGCGCAGAAACATGCGGGTTCAAACGGCGCGAAGCGGACAGCAGGCCTTGGAGCGGATTCGAGAAGACGATTTTCATGTGGTGTTGCTCGATCTGAAAATGCCCGGCATGGGGGGCCGAGAAACCCTGCAAAGCATCAAGAACGCGAATCCCGCTTTGGAGGTAATTCTGCTGACCGGACATCCGACGGCCAGGGTGGTGGTCGAATGTCTTCGAGACGGAGCCTTCGATTACCTGGCAAAACCCCAGGACAATGAGATGTTGATCGGAAAGATCCATGAAGCCTACCGCAAGGCGAGACTGAATTATGAAAAACCTCGGAGCGAAAAGTAGCTGAAGGCTTTGGCTGCCTGCTCATATTGTGGGTCGACTACCATGACAAAGTCCATACAAACCAAGAAGCCGGGATTCGAAAAATATGTAAATTACAAAATGTTTTCGATTGCAATAGTTGCTTTTGTTCTTCTGCTGGTCATACCGGTACCGGACAGCATGTTGGATGTGGCGGTGGAGGTCTCGGCCGGCAAACAACGCGTGCTCGAGCATTTCTCGATGGAGATGTTTAAAAAACCCTACGGTGAGATCGAGCAATGGCAGGCCTTGGGGGTTCAGATCCTTGAAAAAAATATGACCCAAGGTGCTTTTGGGCTCAAGACGGCTCTCAAACGCAATCCGGATCAATTGAAAAAAATGGGCATATCCGTTGATCCCGGTCATTACAAAAAGGTGCAGGCTTTTCTGCAGTCTTTGGATGAAAAAGCCTTTGGAGAAATGATGACCGGCGGCCACACCTTGCGTCACCAAGATCTGTCATATGAGAGACTGGATCAAAAAGAACAACAAGCCGCAAAAAAGGCCGCCTTTCATATCAAAGTGTGTATCGCCATGGTGGCGTTCGTGGTGATTTGTTTTTTGACCGAGGCCATTCCTTTGCCCGGGGTTGCGTTGTGCATGGGGTTGATTTTGGTTTTTTCGGGATTGGTGTCCCGCGAAGAGGTTGCGTCGCTGTATTGGTCGGACGCTTGTTGGTTTATCATGGGAAGCTTGATGTTCGCCGCCGCCTTCGTCAAAACCGGGGTTGACAAGCGGATCTGTCTTTTGATGTTTCGCTATTTGGCCCGGCCGCACGTCAAGTGGATTACCGCCATCCTCATACTGGTCATCGCGCCCGCATCGGGATTTATCTCCGATCATGCCCTGGCCGCCATGTTTTTACCCATTGCCGTCATTCTTTACAACAACAGTATCGCAAACCAGCAGGGCCCGGATCCGGAGCTTTCCAAGATGCTGCTCATCTGCATCGCCATGGCGTGTAACATCGGTGGTTTCGGTGCTCCCTCCGGAGGGGCGCGCAACGTCATCATTATGACATACATGGAAGATATGTTTGGTTTGACCATGGGTTTCGGACAATGGATGGTGCTGGCTTTTCCGTTTGTGCTCGTCATGATGCCGGTATTATGGGCGCTTATCAATTGGCGGTTCAAGCCTCGGGTCAAGGAGCTCGGTCCGGCGCTGGATACCTTGAAAGCCGATATCGTTCAAATGGGCGGCTGGAGCCGCAAACAGATCATCGCCGTGGTTATCTTTATCGTGATGGTGTTGGGATGGATTACCGAGTCCAATCTGTTGCATACGCTCTTGGGTGTTCGCCTGGGCATTGGTGTGTTGGCGGTGGCCGGGGCGGTGGCCTACCTGCTTGCAAGCGTGGTAACCTGGAAAGATTACCAGGAAAAAGTGGATTGGGGTGTGGTATGGTTGTATGCTGGAGCCATCATCTTTGGTCGCATGTTGGATCAGACCGGGGCTGCCTATTGGATGGCGCGTTCGGTGGTGGAAGGTATGGCCTCGGTAGGTATGGCCGCGGGCCATTCTTTGTTGGCACTGGGAGGTTTGGTGACCGCCGGGATGACCAATCTGATGGCCGATGGTCCGGCAGCCGCCGCGGTGGGTCCTGTAACCCTCAACATGGCGGCGATCACCGCACCCAACACGACGCTGATACCTTTCATGGGATTGATGACCTCCGCATCGTCGTCGTTGGCTTATCTTTTGATTATCGGAACTCCACCCAATGCCATTGTGTATGCGAGCGGTTTTCTGAAACCAAGAGATTTTTTGAGGGTCGGTATACCGTGTTTCATTGCGGCTTTTGTGGTGTTGATGCTCATGAGCTGGTTGTATTGGCCGATGATAGGTTTTGCGCAGCTGCAACCGTTTTAATTCCGGCGAGGCGAGTGATGATCCAAAAACCAGAAGAGATCAAATTGTTGCTGGTAGACGACGAAGTTGATTTTCTCCATGCCGCCAAGGGCGCCCTTGCCCGGCAGGGATTTTCGGTGACAACGGCCGAAAGTGGAGAACGGGCCGTGGAGTTGATGCGATTCCAACGACCGGATATGGTCATACTGGATCTGCGCATGGAGGGGATGGACGGCATCAGTACGTTGACCGAAATCCGTAAGATCGATCCGAAGTTGCCGGTTTTGATCCTCACGGGACACGGGCAGTTTCAAGACGCTTTGGACGGCATTCGGTTGAAGGTGGTGGATTTTGTCCAAAAACCCGTCGACATGCGGGATTTGGGCGGTCGCATCCAAAGATTTTTTACCCAGGGTAAAGTAGATTCGCTGCGGGAAAAATCCATAGGCGAGTTGATGGTGCCGGCCGATTGTTACCAGCGGATATATCTGGATGCATCCATGCAGGAGGCGGCCGATGCCCTTGTCGGCGTCATGCACAAGCAGGGTGAGGGTCTGCGGCAGGATCGGGGCCGCCGGGCGTTGCTGGTATTCGATCGGGATGAAATGTTTGTGGGGGTTGTGCGTGCCGAAGATCTTGCAAGGACCATGATACCCGGCTTCTTGTTGGATTCGCCCTATTCAAGCTACTTCACCGGCATGTTTTTGGCCCAATCCAAAGTGGTAGGCCGGATTGCAGTCAGCGAGATTGTACAGCGTCATGAGGGCGTGGATATTCAAGCTCCGCTGATGGAAGCGTTGCATCTTATGATCACCCAGCATCTGTCGCATCTTCCGGTATTGCAACAAGGCGGATTGGTCGGGTTGCTCCGGCCGGAAGATATGGTTGGAGAGATCGCGAACTCCTCGGGAGATTGACACGCTATCTTGTGGCTTGATGGTTTTAACTCGGTTGCATGGATTGCAAAAATCGTATGCACTATACTCTTATTGCAATTTGGGCTCGATGTATAAGGTGTTTGATGATATATAACCACATGGTTATGTGTTCTCAAGATCAGACAAGCATGTTGTTTCGAGCGTTTTCCGATCCTACCCGGCGAAGCATGCTTCAAATGATCACGCGGGATGACCTCTCTGTTAGGCAATTGACAAACGCTTTTGGTGTGGGCCGTCTGCCTGTGGTGAGTGATGGTAAGCTTGTGGGCATCATCATCCGCAATTACATCATTGAAGTGATGTACCACAGTCCGACATTGAATGGGGAAGAACTAAATCGTCAGCACAACGCCTGTAGATAGAATGTGGAATTAGTAAGAAATCTCTTCCAATTCTTTATCCGACAATGCATGCAAAAACGTAACAATCGAATCAATATCTGATTTTTCTAGTGTTTTGGCCAAGTTTATTTTTGCAATCAAATCCACAGCGTCTTCAAGTTTGGCCACTGCACCGTCATGAAAATAGGGTCCTGTCAAGGCGATGTTTCTCAATGGCATCACTTTGAATACGTACTTGTCAGCTTCTTCTTTGGTGACATCAAATCGACCCAGATCGTCTTGGTTGGCATAAGCTTCATGTACACCCATTTTTTGGTAGGAGTGACCACCAAACAATGCTTTTGTGTGGCATGCTCCACAACCCACATCGATGAAAGTTCTCAGACCTTGTTTCTCGTCCATTGAAAGTGCGCTCTTGTCGCCGATCACGTAGTCATCAAAACGAGATTTTGACACCAAGGTGCGTTCAAAAGCCGCAACGGCGTGGGCCAGGTTGTCATAGGTCATGGCTTCATTTTGCCCAGGAAAAGCCGCTGCAAACGCGGTTTTGTAATCAACGTCTTTGGAGAGTTTTTCAATAACTGCTTCTTCGCTCGGCATGGCCATTTCTACGGGATTGAGAATGGGACCTTTGGCCTGTTCTTTTAAATCCGCTGCCCTTCCATCCCAAAACTGTGCAATATGAAATCCAGCATTGAGTACAGTAGGTGAGTTGCGCGTTCCAAATTTGCCTTCTTCTGCTCCATCTGATACCGGTTCGTTGTCCACGCCAGCCATACCAGCATCCAACATATGGCACGAATTGCATGATTGTGTGTCATTGATAGAAAGCTTTTTCTCGTTGTACAGCTTCTTACCCAAGTTGATCAAAATTTCTGTATCATTTTCGCTACCAGGCATGGTATCTGGCAACGCGCCAAATACTTTTGCATCCTCAAGCAATTTGTCTTCATCCAGTTCATCATCCACCCCACATCCTTGCCACACCAAAGCTGTTGCCATAACAATGAGTATTACCTTTTTCATTTTGTTTTACCTCCTGTTTGAATTCTCGCAGTTTTGCTTATGATTTAATGGAGGAATCTAGCGCAATCCTTTTTGATGTCAACAGTGAGTGGCGAAAATCTGAATAATATTATTACGCAAAGTTGACTATACCAGCAATAGTTCTACAACTATTACATGTATAAAATTGAATTTGTTAAAATCTGATGATGATCTACAAGAATTATGTTCAGGTTTTTGGAGGTTTTATTGCGCTTTAATAAGAATATGCAAATTGTTAGATCTTAGATTAAAAAGGCAGGTAGTTTTCACCAAATACCATTTTTCCTCCTATATGGCCACCCAATCCAACCATACCAACCGAGCCCAAGACAAGAACCATGTAAACCCATTTGATGGTGCCCTTCAATCGGTTCTTTTTGAGCCATCTCAACATCAAAGCTAGGATGCACAATAACAATACCACAAACATGATGTTACGATGTGTTTCAACCAAAGAAGGGACATCACCAAGGGTGCTGAGCTCATCTGTACGTAAAAAACCCGATAGCATGGCCGGAGCCATACTGAGTATGGTAAGGCCAAGAAGCAAAAAACCGGTTTTTATGAACTCCTTTTTATAAAGAACAAAGCTCAAGAGATCAAAGATTAACGTAGCCATCAACCAAGCAATGGGCATATGAACCAGTGCGGCATGCAATCGGCCTATCAGGATTATGATCTTTGTGGGTGATTTACTGATGTCTGCCTCGGATATGCTTTCAATCTCCTCAATTTCTTCCACTTCAACGGGTTGAGGCAGCGTCGAGGATTCTTCTTGAGCATTGCATGCAAATGCCACAAACAAAGACGCACAAATCGTTATCAATAAGTTTTGTTTTTGATGATACACCATGGTTCTCTCTATTTGTTGGTAATTTGTGAGATTATCTATTCTTTGGTGTCTTGATCGACCCATGCTTTATATAAAGCCATGTCAAGATCCAAAAGCTTTTTGCCAGGAGGCATGGTGCCTGCTTGGATACGAACATTGGACCTTTTGGAGGAGTCTTTGGCCGATTGGTAAGTATCCGTATTCACATTGAGAGGAGCGCCTTTGCGATCTGCTCCTTGTTTGTCGGATGCATGGCATTCGATACAACTTTTGTCCAAAATTGCTTTAATGTGTTGGGTGTAGAATACGTCGTAGTCAATGACTATCTTGTTGTTGATTGGATCTTGTTTTTCTCCACAACTAACTGGAAAAACCAAATATATAATAAAGATTAAAGGAAATGCACGCATGAGATCACTCCATTTTGGAAAATAAAATGAGTTTTGCCACAAATTTTACTTGATGTCTAGTCCAGTCAAATACTCTGTGGTTTTTGCGGCTCTGCGAAAATCGATACACATTTGAATTTTATCCATTTGTAGCTTTTGTCAAGAGTTGGCCTAAAAACCTTATAAAATCAATCGGATTTAAATGGGCTTGCCGTTGGCGTCATGCTTGACTTGCATTATTGCCTTGACAGAGGGTTGCCTATGAAGACAAATTTCCATGCGGAGTCAAGTGTTGTCTTTTACCATTGGTTTTTGAGAAAGGACTTTTTATGCTTGCACGAACACTTCTAGTTTTTGCATTGGCATATATGTTCATTTGCTCTTTTCCAAGCTGGGCTATTGAGCTCATGTCTGTACCAGAGGAAGAGATTGAAGAAATCGAAGAAGTTGTGGAGTTGGAAGAAGTAGATACAAATGAAGGTTTTTGGTCTGCCAATCGTCCCCAAGTGGATCGTATGATCAACATGTATCGGGCAGGACCCATACGGGCAAAATCAGTTCTTTTTAGTATTGATCACAGAACCAATCAAGCATTGATCGACAGTGATGCAAATGATTATCTTGGTTTTGATGCAGGAGGCCTCAAAATTGGATTGGGATTACGTTATGGTGTGATGGATGATTTAGATGTGGGATTTTTTCGACTCAATCAAACGGTTGAGATTTTTGACACCTATGAGGTGGATGTGCGGTATCGGTTTTTGCACCAACAAGAGCATATGGTTGATCTGGCCATAAGGGCTGGATTGAGTTGGTTTGCACAACCTGACCAGGATGATGAAGTGGGATTTTTTGGACAGCTCTTGGTGGACCGGTTGTTTGCCGATCAATTGCTTTTGGGTGCAGGGTTGCTTTTCCATAGTGAATCCACCAATGATGCAAAAACCACACAAGACGAAGCCTATTCTATGGCAGTTCAAGCCATGGCAGAATGGCGTTTTTTGCCAAATCTTTCTTGGAGCTTTGAGCTTGCGGCCGGTATCGCAGGTTACAGCGCCAAGCGGCCCGTTTTTGCCACTTCCATAAAGCTGTTAACCCATCGACATACATTTTCATTGATTTTTACAAACAACCAATATCTTGGTGCTGATGGCGTGGTTTCCAACAGTTGGCGTGATCTGGATGATGCTGTCATTGGGTTTCAGATAACACGTGAAATCAATTTTTAAAACGGAATAGCGAGGAGAGCTTGCATGAAAAGAAGAGATTTTTATAAAGGCTCATTGGCGGCGCTTGCCCTTTTATTGTTGCCCGGTAAATACGCATGGTCCAAGAAGGTTGCAATTAAAATAGCCAAACTAACCAAACTGGAAAAAGTAGATGGTTGGACCATTGTAAAGCTAAAGGGAAAGCAAATTATGCTGATACGCACAGACAAAGAACATGTGCAGGCATTGAGTCCCATCTGCACCCATGAAAAATGTTTGGTTGCCTACAATCCAAAAAACAAAAAAATTGAGTGTGGTTGCCATCGGTCTAGCTACGATCAAAAAGGAAAGGTACTGAGCGGACCTGCGCCTGGGCCACTCACTCAGTATCCTGCCAAACTGGTAGATGGAAAAATCATCATAAGTCTAAAGGATTAGATACGCAGTTAGACGAATCAATGGATTGGATAGCTCTTGCGCTTGCCCGGGGCAAATGGGACGATGAAGTCGCCGGTACGAACCCGAATGGAGCACTGCCGGGGTTCCAGCTTGATATGGCCTGGTAACTTTGATGTATCACCATGCTTGTCGGAAAAATGAGAAGCTGGCAATTGTATTTGAAGTTGAAGTATCGTTCGTTATGAAGCATTGTTCTTGGAGTATCGGAGAGTGGAGATCTCATGGATGGTTTGTTTAAACAAGTATTGTGAAATTCCAGCCGAAAACCCAAACATTAAGGCGAACAAACGTAGCAGCTCACGTATGCACAGACTGGCATGATTGTCCAGACCCAACATGGGAGCCCATGAAAAGGTGGCATTGCATAAAAGCCATGAAACTGAAATGAGGACGAGAAACAACCAAGTCCAGCGCATGTGCCCGCCGGTCATGCCGTGCAATATCAACATCATAGGGATCAATAAAGCCAAGGCAGCAGATATCGTTATGCCGGCTACGATCATAACCACCGTCCAGCTATCAGCCTGACCGGCAAACAAGTCCCAGGCTCCCAACCAGACAGAGGGACCGGCAAAAACCAAGGCAGCCAGCATAGTGAAAAACGCCACAAACTTAATCTTCCTTCTGTCTATCGCAAACTCGAGGCCTAAAAACTGCCAGGTCCGAGAAAAGATCCAAATGCCGGCCAATGAAAACAAATTGGCCGCTATTAGCATTGTCGCTTGTAGATATAATGACAAGTTATGAACGGCATTTTCGTGCAGCATGGGTTGAAACAATAGGTCGTTCAACAAAAGGAGAACCACGCTGGTTGCCAAAAACATCCATGCACGCCGAAACAGCTCGCCTTTACGAAAGCATAAAGCCGCAACCACAAATCCAATCAGAGACAGAATCTTTAGAATTAAAACCTGTGTGAATAGAAAACCTGAGTACCATGTATTGTTTGAAAAACTCAGGAAGAATATGACATGTAACAAAGCAATCATCAAAGTCACGCCAACCAA
>JBFFBT010000255.1:0-8574 GCA_041560255.1 Myxococcota bacterium
GGGTAACAGGTATTTTCTACCGGTTGCGGCAAGGTAGTACCCATTTTCGTTCTCCACAAGGACTCTAGCACGCAGAACTCAAGTCTTTCAAGGGAGCTTTGGTTTTTCAATCGTACCCATCATGAACCCTCATACCTAAATCAACCTTGTCAATTATGGCGCCCGGAGCTTGTAGGGGGGTTTCATCGGAGAAGGAGAAATCCCCGGGAGGTCAATCCGCGATGAAGATGTATTACCGAACACAGTGTCTGATTGTATGTGGGATCTGTATCGGTATCGGATGGTTGCGTCCGGTGCGGGCGGAGCAATCCGAACAACCGGAGAGCAAGGTGTCTTGGCGGGATGGATTTCGCCTCGAACAGACAAACCCCAAGGAAGGCAAAAGCTACCGATTTCGTTTCCGCACAGCCATACAGCCTCGATTTACCTATGTCGCCACCGACGGCAGAACCCAGGCGGCGGACCTGCCGAGTGGTAAAAAAAGACCCGGCAACTCGGATGATTTTTGTTCGTTCAATATGCGCAGGTTGCGATTCTATGTGGATGGCAGCGCTCCGAACCCGGACTGGAGCTATTATGTCCACCTGCAGCTCGAGCCGCAAAGCGGAGTCAATGCGCATGACGCCATCATCGAATGGCGCCGATGGCCCCAGATGCGGATTCAGTTCGGTCGGATGAAAATACCCGCTTTTGGTTTGGAGTTTTGGCAAAGCGGGTTCATGCAAAACGGCACGGATAGGACCATTTTTACCGGTGATTCTGAAAACGATACGGATTTGTTCGGCGGTACGACCTATGATTTTCCGGGCGGCAACTCCCGCTACCGGGTGGGGGGACATTTGCTGCAAAACGGGTTTTCCACCGGCGGGCTCACGCTGTATCGTTCTCAAGGAATCAATATCAATGGTTCGCTGGATCTTTTGGGCAGCAAGCAGGCGTTGGCATACTGGATGGGACTTTTCAACGGCCGAGACAGCAAGGCGTGGGCGTCTGTCGGCGCCGACTTGCTTGTAAGCTTTATGCTGGGTATCAATTTTCTACCCGGATCCGATCCTGAAGGCCCGTTAGGACCGTCGGGATTTGCCAACTACACCATGCAAGGGGATTTCGGATACAACCAAAAGCCTCTGGGAGCTTTGGTGCTCTCATCATTTCGGCAAGAGCAGGCTGTGCCGGTCTATTATGCTCCGGATGCAACCCAGGCTGGATGGATGCGGGTTGTATCGGCCAAGCACGATGTGGAAAATTACGGGTTCGACGCTGCGTTGTTGTTTCGATGGTATGGTTTTTCTCTCGATTTGGAATTTGCTTGGGAGGAGTTCATCCAGCAAGATGACGAGTTGAAAGGTTTCGGTCGAACACTTTGGAATCGCTCGGCGTATCGCGCCAACCTAGGTATGTTCGTAGTCCCGAAAACCATTGAGTTGACCGCCAAGTATGCGGACGTAAGCCGTATCGATGACAACAATCTCGAAAAATCTCTGGCCAGCGGATTGGGGCTCGTGAAAAGGGAGGATGTTTGGGTGGTCGAGGATGGTCTTAGGCAGGTCATTTTTGGTATCAACCTGTATCTGGATGGTTTCAGCCACTTCATCACGGCCGATTTTTCCTGGATGAGCAACCGATTCAAGCCGGTAGGTCTGGAAGAGGCCCAGAGAGTCTTGCAGGTGGACGGATCCGAAGCCGAAGAGCTTTTCGAGGCAAACCCTGATGGACAAGATGATATCCGGCTGCGGTGCATGTATCAGTTCATTTTTTGAAGTGTTTTTAATGTATTTGAATGTTTCGGCGCGCAGGTCGGGCTTCATTGAAAGAAACAGGTTGTGGATACAAAATCGAATCGGTATGGGAAATATTGTAAAATCCGTAAGATAGTAAGCTTGACAGGCCGCTTTGAGTTTGTAGAATAAAGGTGTTGGTGGTTTGTCTGTTGGGTATTCCGAGATATGAAGAAACTCGTTGCAGGATTGTTGTGGTGGATTCTTGTTGTTCCTGGATTGCACGCTGAAGAGCCCGAATCCAAAGAGCATTTCATAGCAGGCCAGGTCAGGGCGGGTCTCAATTGGGACAACATCAGCGCCATGGAGACCGGCGTGCTGAAATTTGGAGGCACTGCGGGTATCTTTGTCGTCAACGGCCTCGAGCTCGGCTACGAGCAACTGTTTGTGGTGCCCCCGGAAGAAGGTTCCCAGAGTAGAAGTTACGGATATATGCGGGTGGTGCCGTTTCGATCCTGGCCCATCAATCCATTTTTTTCCATGCAGGTAGGATACTTTTCGCTTCCGGATGTGGATGCATTGTCGTTGGGCACAGGTTTGGGATTGGTGATGTTTATCGACAGGTATTTTGCCTTTGAGGCCCGGATTACGGCCCAATCCGTTTTTCATCCTCAAAAATCGAACGAGGATCTGATCGATTTCGACTGGCGCTTCGTGGTGTATTTCTGATAATTGGATCGGTTGGATTTTTTCTGCCTTTCTGTTGATCTGTTTTGGACAAGAGGGATGTATTGGTTTATCAGGAGGGAAGCTCTCTGGGTTGACTGGGGTTGTCGATGACAGCATACTTGGGTGGTATGAATTTTTTGTAGGAGGATACGCTATGGATTTGGGTATTGCAGGTCGAGTGGCTCTTGTTACGGCATCCAGCCGGGGGTTGGGTTATGATGTTGCTTGCCGATTGGCCCAAGAGGGGGTCAAACTCGCAATGTGTGCCCGTACGGTAGAGGTTTTACAGGATGCGGCCGATAGAATCCGAGATTCTTACCAAACCGAAGTTCAGAATATCGTGTGCGATCTTACCGACGAACGGCAGTCTACGAGCATGGTTGATGATGTGATTGGGCGTTTTGGTGCTGTGGATATTCTGGTAGTAAACTGTGGAGGTCCTCCGTCCGGTGCATTTATGGAACACGATGATCGGCGATGGCGGGACGCGGTAGACCTCAATCTGATGAGCGCGGTGTATTTGACCAGAGCAGTGGTGCCGCAGATGATGAAACGCCGTTGGGGTCGGATTGTCTTTATGACTTCCATCTCGGTCAAACAACCCATTGACGGATTGATTCTTTCGAACAGTGTAAGGGCTGCGACCGTGGGATTGGCCAAATCACTGGCCAACGAGCTCGGTCCTTACGGTATTTGTGTCAACAGTGTTTGCCCGGGGTATTTTCAAACCGGTAGAGTGCAGCAATTGGCCGAGCAGCATGCCTCCAAAACCCAAGGCCGGCCCCAGGATCTTTTGGATGCCTGGGCTCGGCAAAATGCACTGCAGCGCGTAGGCGATCCTGCCGAGTTCGGCCCATTGGTTGCGTTTTTGTGCTCCGAGAGGGCTGCCTACCTGACCGGGACAGCCATCGCCATCGACGGAGGGTTGTGCCGATCTTTGTATTAACTTCGGATCACGGCATGTGAGGTGGATCATTATGAAAGCGTATCGATGTATGGCTACGATGATAGGAAGCCTTCCTTTGACTGATGCGGATCAAGCCGTAGAGCTGGTCTTCGAGTATTTGGACGAAGCGCCCTTGTGGCCGGAGTTGCCTCAAAAATCATACCGGGAAGACATGGTGGTGTCCCATACCGAAAACCTGCCCGGCTTGGTGGTGGATGAGCGCGAGCGGCGTTGCTTTGTAGATACCAGCCGGGATTGCACGGCCGAACTGGCCGGGTTTTACGAAAAAGCTTTGGCCGCCGAGCAACAGGATCGGTTGGATGATTTTGGTGTTTCAGGCCGATATGCTTCGGCGCTTGCCGTGACCGAAGAGCAACTTCGGGATTCGGGCCGGGTGTATCCGGTATTTAAAGTACAGAGCATCGGTCCGGTGTCGTTTCAGCTCCAGCTTGCCGATGAGTCGGGCAAACCTTTGTACTATAATGAAACTTTCCAGGATGTATTGGCCCGACAGATCACCCTGCAATCCAGATGGATGGTCAGAAAGTTCAGACCGTATGGAGATACCATCATGGCCTTTTTGGACGAACCCAGCTTGAGCGCGTTCGGTTCGTCCGCCCAACTGGGGGTGTTGCGCGAGGACGTGATTGCGCGGCTGGGAGCTGCAGTGCGTGCCGTGAAGGCCGAAGGGGCCGTCGTGGGGGCGCATATCTGTGGAAATACCGACTGGCCCATGATCATGGAGGCCGGTGTGGACATATTGGCCTTTGATGCCTATGCGTACGGTGAAAGTATTCTCATGTACGCCCGAGAGCTCCAAGCTCATCTCGAAAGAGGCGGTACAATAGCCTGGGGGATTGTGCCTACGTCGGAGCATGTCCGGAAAGAATCGGCTCACAAGTTGTACGAGCGTTTTTTCGAGTTGATTGACACTCTTTCGGGCCGAGGTATCGATCGGCAACAATTGCTCGCACAATCCTTATTGACACCTTCTTGCGGAATGGGCAGCAAGTCCATCGAGGATGCTCTTTTGGTGATGAGGTTGCTTGGAGATCTGTCGCGCTTGGTACAAGAAAAGGTCCGTTAATCTCGGATAGAGTAGTCGCGTGATCCCTGAGGATGAATTCGTCAGGAATGCCGGGAGATGGAGATGGTTTGGTTGGATTGGCTGGGTTGGATTGGCTTTGCAGTTACGACCTTGGTGGTAGCAGTTTTTGCAGTAACGAGCCTAATAGAAAGAGAGCGCCGGGCATTTTGGGTAACCTGTTTGTCGGCCTTCCCCGGCCTGGGAGCTTGTCTGGTGATTCTTCTGACAAATTTTCCCGGACGGGACCTGATGTTGGCGGTATTGCTGGGGCTGGGAATGCTGATTGTCGGGTTGCTCCTACTCCCCCTGGGTAGGAACACTTCCATCAAAATTGTCGGCCGGCAGGAGCGCGTCGATGAACGAGACGCTGTATTTCATCGGTTTTACCGGCTCAAACCCAAAGATCCCGAGTTGGAGATCTATTACCGGATGCATCCTGAGAAAAAAAGCTTTGATGAAGGGGTACGCGCCTTCCCCGAATTGGATAGCCCGGACTCGAAAAGCTATCATCCCATCAACTCGAGCATGCAGATCGCTACCGGTAGGTTGACCGGCGAGCTGTTCGCCGATCAGGATCGCGATCCTGAGCCTTTAGGGCCGAAGCGCCCAACTCTTTCCCCCGAGCGGGCGTCCATACGCATCAAGGGATTTGCGCGTCATTTGGGAGCCGATCTGGTTGGTTGTACTCGATTGAATCCCGCCTATATTTACAGCCACATCGGGCGATCTCCGGGCATATGGGGAGAGTCGATCAGGTTGGCCCACAGCCACGCTGTGGCGATCGGCGTATCCATGTCGCATGAGTTGGTGCGTCACGCACCCGCCCTTCCCACGATGACCGAAACCATGGTCAAGTATCTCGAGGTAGGAAAAATCGCGGTTGTATTGGCCCGTATGATTCGAACCCTGGGTTACGCCGCCAGAGCGCATGTGGATGCCAACTACCGGGTCATGTGCGTACCCATTGCTGTGGACGCCGGATTGGGTGAGCTGGGCCGGCATGGTTTGCTCATCTGTCCAAAGTACGGATCGAGGGTGCGTTTGGCGGTGGTGACTACCGATCTTGCGTTGCAGCAAGATCCGGCGAGATCATTGGGAGTCGACCATTTTTGTAGGTTTTGTAAAAAATGCGCCTACAATTGCCCATCCGGTTCGGTGGCTCGAAAGGACAAAGAGATTTATCTCGGCGTGGAAAAGTGGCAGACCAAACCGGATACCTGTTACCGATATTGGCGCACGCAAGGCACCGACTGCGGTATATGCATCAAGGTATGTCCTTACTCGCATCCGGATAACCCGGTACACAATTCGGCCAGGTGGGTCATTGCTCGTAACGCGTTGGCCCGCAGGTTGATGCTGGTTGCCGACGATCTCTTTTATGGACGCAATCCGGTTTCGAAGATAAAGCCCCCCGAGTGGCATGCCGAGTGAGAGGTCGTTACGGCCTCAAGGACGCCGGCCCGGATACCTGAAGCGCCGGGCAAAGGCGCTGCAAGGCTCTGGCGGTGTCGGCTTGACCCGTTTGTTGCAGCTCTTTTTGAGAGTAGCTTCTTAGCGGCCAAGCTGTTTTGGGTTGCTTGGTTTTTGGATCAACGGGTCGCCGAATATGCGAGCCGGTGATGATTGCCGTCTCGGGATTGGTGATCTGGGAGGGTTTTTGATCACGGATATCGGGATGCAGGCAGCCTGCCATTGTCAATCCCAGCATGGCGGCCATCAAGCCAAACGTGATTGGTTTGAAAAATTTCATCGGGCTTCACCTCCTGCCTCTGAGCATAACCTTGAATCCGGTTTTTGACAATGCATTCGAGTGCTTTGATATCGTAAGATAATATTCGAGGCAGGCTCGGATGATTTGCCTAACGGGAATGAAGATGTTACCCAGAAGAAGCAGATTGACGCATCCAATGGTATGAGCAGACATCCGGAGGATCTCTTGTCACAGACCGGTCAAAAAATCTCGCTGCTGATAGGAGCGGTGACCATCAGCTTTTCCCCGATTCTTGTAAAGATTGCGTCCTTAGGGTACGAAAATCCGACTGCCGTGGCTTTCTACCGTACGGCGATCGGGGGTGGTTTTTTGCTGTTGATCGTGGTGACTACCGGGCGTTCTTTGCGCATGCCTCCCGGCGCGATGATTTGGGCGTTGTTGGCGGGGATATTTTTTTTCTTGGATTTGTCCTGTTGGCATCGTTCCATTCTTTATGTCGGGGCGGGCATGGCTACCATACTCGGCAATACTCAGGTATTTTCGACCGCTTTGGCCTCAAGGTTTCTATTTAATGAGAAACTGACTTTTTCGACCATGCTGGGAGCGGTTGCCACTTTTGTCGGGATTGGCTTGTTGGTGGGAATCGGCAACCGCGATCTGGCGGTTGGGGAAAACTATCCATTGGGTGTGATGTTGGGTTTGTTGACGGGATTGTTGTATTCGGGTTTTCTGATATGCCTCAAAAAGGGAAACAGCCGTGCCGAACGACCCGATTTGGTTGTGTTCATGACTTGGACCTCGTTGTTTTCGGCCGTTTTTTTGGGTTTGGAAGCCTGGTTGGTGGGTGAAGATTTGGTGCCGACCCAATTGGAAACCATCCTGGCTTTGTTGGGGTTGGGTGTTGTCATCCAGGCGTTGGCATGGTTGGTCATCACCCATGCCTTGCCTGCAGTCTCGATTGTGCAAGCCGGTTTGATCTTGTTGTTGCAGCCCGCACTGGCCACCGCCTGGGGTGGACTGTTTTTTTCGGAAAGCCTGCAACCCGTACAGATGTTTGGTGCGTTGGTCGCCCTGGTGGGAATGTACTTCGGTGGCTTGCGAAGATCGGGATGACACTGGGGGATTATTTCTTTTCTTCTTCCGGTTTGAAAAACGTATACGAGGCTGTCAGCAGAATATTGTTTTGCAACTGAAATTCGTCGAGCAACTGAGGCTGACGTATGGCTCTGAATACATAGTCCAAAGAAAGCCACTCGAATACTCTGAACGACAAAGAAGCCGAAAACTCGATGTTGGTCAAATCCAGCATGTCGCGATCGTCGCCTTTGTTCAGCTCGTAAAGAAACGGAATCATGATTTCAGCCTTGGTGGTGTAGATGAGGCGCTTGGCATACAGCTCGCCTGAAAAGCCGACTTCAACCAGGCCGCCTGCCTGGCTGTAGCTTTTGAGGGTGATGACTTCGATGGTGTCTGTGGCGCCGTCGTCTTGGATGGCCAGGGCGTCATTGGCAAACACGTGTTGACCGCCGAAACCCAACCGGCCTTCGATCTTCAGCGGGGTGCTGTTGTAGGGCGAAGCGAAAAATCCCGCGGTTTCTTTGAAGGTCAAAGGAGCAAATCCGTCGTTGAGCCGAAGATGAAAACCCGAGCGGGTGTCGGTCGTCCCGTCCGAGCGGGTGATGACCCAGCTTACGGGTTCGGAGCGCGCATCGAAACCTTCGAGCAACACCGTATCTATATTGATCTTGGCGAAAGGGCCCAACCAGTCCAAAAGATGAAACAGGTACATGGATTCGAGCTTGACGATGTCGGTGGACTTGACGAACTCTTCGAGCGTGGGAGTGCGGGTAAACAGCTCGTTGATGTTCAAAGACGATCTCCACTCATGGGGGCCTTTCCGAAATCTCGCACCCGAAGACACCGAAGCTCCCACCGTCATGCTCAAACCCTCGGGTTGACCGATGACGCTTCGGTTGCTGCTGAGAGACAGGTTGAGCCCGGGAGTAAGCAGAAAATCCCAACCGTCTTTTTTCTTGATTTCGTCCGGGGCTTTGTCGAGGATTAAATCACTTTGCGCGGCCGCCTGAAATCCCAGGGCGAGCAACAGAAAGATGGTAGGAATGTTGAGACTTCGGGGTGATGGCTTTTTCATGATGACCTCCGGTTTGGTAGATGGATCACATACACCTCCCTCATGGGTGTATTGAGCACAAGAAAGCATATGGCGTCAAGCTTAGAAGTAGTATCCAGGCTGAAGACCGAGGAGGTATATACCTTGCTGACTATGAAACATACGAAGTCGTATTGAACGCCGTTCCCCGTTTCATCGACGATGTCTACCCCAACGTTGCATATAACGATGTATTGAGAGCGCACGAAATTA
>JBFFBT010000256.1:0-8529 GCA_041560255.1 Myxococcota bacterium
TATAAAACGTATATCGACTTCAGGAAAAAACACGGTCCCTTGGCGGACGTTCACGTTACCCTACGCCGTGAGCTGACCAGAGTCGAGAACGGAGGCCCCGGTTTGGGCGGTGAAATCATGATAACCCCCGCGGTATCACCCATCGAGACGAGCTCGACTCCCATTCCGGTCGATCCGAGCAAACCCGAACAACCCTCCACTCCTCCCGGCCTGCCTCCTTCTTCATCGCAGGAATCCAGGTTGGAAGTGGACTAACCGGGGGACATGTTATGGGTGAAGGCCTCAAGCTAGGACAAATTCTGCAGAAACAACTGGGCTTTGATCAAGACAAGCTCCAGGAAGCCATCGAGTGCCAAGAGGTACGCGGAGGCTCCATCGGCGAGATTCTGGTTTCAATGAAGTTGGCTACCGAGTCAGATATCATCCATGCGCTTTCGACCCAACTCGATCTGCCGGTATTGGATGAAATCGATGTATCCGAAGTCGACACCGAGTTGGTCAAGCTCATTCCCATCAATTTCGCCAAGCAACAGCTTTTACTGCCTATGCGCAGGAAAGACCATGAAGTGATCGTGGCGGTGGCCAACCCACTCAATACTTTCGCTCTGGATGACGTACGGTTGTTGTTGGGCCAGCCGATTCGTCCGGTGTTGGCCGAGGCCCAAACCATACGTGACGGCATCAACCGTTTGTACGATCGAGCGGCCGGTGAAGCCGAAGCGCTGGTGGATGATCTGGAGGAGACCGATCTCGACACTTTGGCGCAGGAGCTGGAAGAACCCGAAGATCTGCTGGATGCTTCGGACGAAGCCCCCATCATCAGACTGGTCAACTCGTTGCTTTTTCAAGCCGTAAAAGAACGTTGCAGTGATATCCACATCGAGCCCATGGAGCGGGACATCTCCGTGCGCTTTCGTCGAGATGGTGTTTTGTACGAAATACTGCGCACACCGAAACGCTTTCAAGCCAGCATCACTTCCCGAGTGAAGATCATGGGAGGGCTCAACATTGCCGAAAAACGCCTACCTCAAGATGGAAGAATCCGGATCAAAATCGCCGGAAAAGACATCGATATCCGCTTGAGCACGGTACCGACAGTACAGGGTGAGCGCGTGGTCATGCGTCTGCTGGACAAATCCGCGGTTCTGCTGGACCTGAATGAAATCGGCTTCAGCGAGTCAAATCTTCGAGCCATCAACCAGCTCATCCACAAAAGCCATGGGATCATGCTGGTCACCGGCCCCACCGGAAGTGGAAAAACCACCACCCTCTATGCGGCCCTTACAAAAATCAATACCCCCGAGGTCAACATATTGACGGTAGAGGATCCGGTGGAGTACCAACTACCCGGCATCGGGCAAATTCATGTCAACGACAAAATCAATCTAACCTTCGCCAACGTGCTGCGCTCGTTCCTGCGTCAGGATCCGGATGTGATTATGGTCGGTGAAATCCGGGATCTTCCCACCGCCGAAATCGCCATCCAGGCTTCTTTAACGGGTCATTTGGTATTTTCGACCGTACACACCAACGACGCGGCCGGCGCCGTGACCCGCTTGGTGGATATGGGAGTCGAACCGTTTCTGGTAGCATCTTCGATGGTTGGCATCTTGGCGCAAAGATTGGTGCGTTTGGCCTGCCCGCATTGCAAGCAGAAAATCCCGCTTTCAACGGATGAGTGGAACAAGCTGGGACTTCGAAACGGTTTTCAAAAACCCACCCACGTGTACAAGGCCGAAGGTTGCGTCAGATGCTTCAAGACCGGATATCTGGGACGAACCGGAATCTACGAGTTGTTGGTAGTGGACGACGACATACGCCAATTGGTGTTGAAAAATGTTGATTCCAACACCATAAAACGCACGGCCGTCTCCAAAGGAATGCTGACATTGCGGGATGACGGCGCAGATAAGATCGCCAGGGGATTGACCACCCTTGAAGAGGTCTTGCGCGTCACCCAGGAGGACGCGCTTTGAACCAATTCACACGTGTCTTTTGCATTTGAGACGAAAACCATTTAGTTGGAGAGAGTCATGGCGGTATTCAAATTCAAAGGCATCACCGCATCCGGAAAAGCCGTCAAGGCGATCCGGGACGCCGAAAGCCTGCGCGCATTGCACAACATCTTACGAAAAGAAGGCATCTTTCCGACCGAAATCGAACAGCAAAAAGACGGAGAGACCAAACAATCCCGAGACATCGACCTCAAACGCCTCACGGGTCGAATCAGCACACGCGAGTTATCGGTGGTTACGCGTCAGTTGGCCACCTTGCTCAACGCAGGCGTAACTTTAGTGGAAAGCCTCTCGGCCTTGGTGGAGCAAACCGACAATGAAAAATTCAAATTGGTTTTGTCGGCGGTCAAACAACGGGTTAACGAAGGCAGCTCTCTGGCCGACGCCATGGCCCAACATTTGAAGGTATTTCCGGAGCTGTATTGCAACATGGTCAGAGCCGGTGAATCCTCGGGTGCGTTGGACGTGGTGCTGAGCAGACTCGCGGATTTTACCGAAAACCAAGCCAAGCTCCGCTCCAAGATTATCGGCACATTGACCTATCCGGCCATCATGGTGGTCATCGGAACAGCCATCCTCACCGTACTCATGGTGGTGGTGATACCCAAAATCACCAAGATTTTCGAAGATCGCAAAGCGTCTTTGCCCATCCCCACCAAGGTTCTTTTGGGAATCGCCGATTTCCTCAAGGAGTACTGGTGGTTGATTTTTATCATCTTGACTCTCGCTTTCATAGGACTGATTCGATACGTCAAGACGGAAAAGGGCCGCAAACGTTGGGATCGTTTCCTTTTGGATATGCCGGTGGCAGGCAAGATCTTACGCATGTTGTCGATTTCGCGTTTCTCGAACACCCTTTCGACACTTCTCAAAAGCGGCGTTCCTTTGCTCCAGGCAATGAACATTGTGCGCAACATCGTCAACAATCAGATTTTGGCCGAGGCCATCGACAATGCCAGAGACAGCATCAAAGAGGGTGAAAGCATCGCCGCTCCGCTCAAACGCAGTGGTGAATTTCCGCCTTTGGTCATCCATATGATTGCAGTGGGCGAACGATCCGGACAATTGGAAGAAATGCTCAACAGCGTGGCGGTCAACTACCAGGATCAAGCCGAAAACCAAATCAGTGCATTGACCACCTTATTGGAGCCCCTCATGATCGTCATCATGGGCGGAGCGGTCGGTTTCATGGTGGTCTCCATTCTGCTGCCCATCATGCAGCTGAATGAGTTGGCGCGTTGAAGACCCATATTTTCCCCGAGCCGAGTGCAACCCGGCTTCAGGAGGAGGCATAAGGAGGAAGTGTGATGTTGAGACTGAATTCAGCAGGCAGGATCACCCGTAAGGCATTGTGGAGAGCCGCAAAAGCACAACGGGGTATGACCTTGGTGGAGATTATGGTCGTGATCGCCATCCTGGGCATGATGGGAACCCTCATCACCGTGTATTTCGTCAGACAGCAGGAACAAGCCAAGGTGGACGGAACCAAAATCCAGATGCACAACATCAAACAAGCTCTGGACACCTATAAGATCAAATACGGATCCTACCCGTCGACCGAAGAGGGGCTGGAAGCTCTGGTTTCAAAAGAAATCATGCCGGAATTGCCGAAAGACATGTGGGAAAGGGAGTTCCAATACATACGGCACAACTCGCGTTCCTATGCGTTGAAATCTTTCGGCGGTGACGGACAGGCCGGTGGCGAAGGTGTGGACGCAGATTTAATCGAGGAGCAATAAATCCAGTCCGGGCCCGTCGCAAACTTAGATTTTGCCATGGACACCGGAAATAAGGTGCCACGATCCATGCGGTTTCAAATTCGAGACCAAAAGGGTTTGACCCTGATCGAGCTCATCATCGTAAGCGCTTTGTTTGTGCTGCTCGGGGCTATTGTGGTTCCGTCTATCGGAGCCATCACCGGGGCCCAGCTCAAATCCACCGCCAGCAAATTGGCCGGCACCCTACGCTACACCTACGACTTGGCCGTGCGGAAAAATCAACCCTTTAGAGTGGTGTTGGACTTGAACGAACAAGCCTACTGGGTGGAAAGCTCGTCGGATCGTTTCCTTTTAAGCCGTGAAAAGAGCGGGATCCGAAACGGCTCGGTCGAAGAACCCGACGAGGACGAACGCACTCAAAGCCGGTTCATCACCCGGGGATACATCGAGAGCGGAGAGATGTGGAAACCAAAAAAATCGGCTTCCTTCGCCAACTTCAAAGGCCCGCTGACGGAAAAGATATCTCTGCCCGAACACATCACTTTTCAAGGCGCTTGGGTCGCTCACCAAAAAGATCGGGCTACATCAGGGCTGGTATACATTTACAGCTTTCCAACCGGCATGACCGAACAAGCCCTGATTCATCTGGCCGAAGATGATCAGGATGTGTTCACATTGCAGGTATGGCCGTTGACCGGCACCGTGAAGATATTCCCTTATTATCTGGACGAACCGGAGAGCTGATCCAATGCTGCCCAAAATCAAATCGGCCGGCTTCAACCAATCCGGAGCCACCCTGCTCGAGGTCATGGTGGCTTTGGCGATTTTAGCGACGGCTTATGTAGCCTTGATGGAAACCCAAAGCGGGTCCATCCGTCTGAGCACGTATGGCAAGCAAATCAGTATCGCATCTTTTTTGGCTCAATCGAAACTCGAGGAAATCGAAGAAAAGCTTCTGCGCGAAGGCTTCCCCAACATGGATGAAGAAGAGGAGGATGACTTCGAAGAGCTGGGTTATCCCGGATTCAAATGGCGGCTTGTGATTCGAAAGGTGGAGTTGCCTTTGGGTGAAGCATTTGAGCATATGCTCACATCCATGTTCTCGGACGACGAGTCCAAGGATTCCGATGCTCCGCGAAAAAACCCAGGAGGCATGCCGAATCGACTCAACGACATTCGAAACCAGATGCAAAACCCGCTTGGACCCGGCCGATCCGCCCAGTCCGGATTAATCAATCCAGCCATGTTCGAGGGACAACTGGAGATGTTGTCCGGCACTTTGGAAGAAGCCCTTCGGGAGCTCAATCTCACGGTAACCTGGACAGGAGCCCGGGAAGACGAACAACTCGTCATCACCACCCATTTGGTCAACATCCCCAGCGCACAAACCGGTGCAGGCACGGTACCCGGAGCCAACATCAACCTCCCGGATCAATCCACCACCCAGCCGAGGAGAAACCCTAGATGAGGTGCGCTCGGGATTACATATCCATCCGCGACCCAAAAGGGTTTACGTTGGTCGAGCTTCTGATTGCGGTGGCGATTTTGGTCATCATCACCACCTTGGTCTATGGCAGCTTCGCGCGGAGTTACGATGCACGCGAATTTGTATTGCAGGCGCACGAACGTTTTCACACCGCCAGGCTTGCGCTTCATCGCATGGCAAACGAAATATCCATGGCGTTTATCTTCGACTGCCGGGAACAAAACACTCCCACGGGCGAGCTGGCGGTCCGCACGCCATTCAAGCTGGAGCACGAAGGAGATGTGGATCGTTTGATGTTCGCTTCGTTTTCACATTTGAGGATGTATCGCGACGTACACGAATCCGATCAAAACATCGTCACCTATTTCGGCGAAAACGATCCTCAGGATTCCTCGAAAACCAACCTGATGCGCAAAATAAAAACCCACCTGGATGGAAAACCCGAGGATGGAGGCAAGGCTCTTTTGTTGTGCCCGGATATCGAAGAGCTCGGGTTTGAGCTGTGGGACGACAGCAAACAGGAATGGGAAGATGAATGGGATTGCAGTCAGGTGGAGAGACTCAATCAAATCCCCATCCTGGTGCGCATAAAGCTGGTAGTGGTAGATGAGTATGGAAAAGAAATGCCGTTTACTACCACTACCCGGATTTTTACGAACAAACCATTGAGCAATTGGATGAAACCGTCCCAATGAGATCGATATCGAAAAGTATGTCCGACCAAAGGGGCATGGCCCTCTTGATGGTCCTGGTTACCGTAGCGGTGCTATCGGCCATGATCGTAGATTTCGCGTACCAAAACCGGATCAACTTGGACATGGCCGCAAACACCCGGGATAGAGTCAGAGCCTATTATTTGGCCCGCTCGGCCATGAACTTCGCGCGGCTCATTCTGCATTTTCAGGGTCAAATCGATCGTATGACCGGCGGAAGCCTCAAGCTGTACGACTTGCTGCCGATAGAAAGCGATCTCGCCAAAGCTTTGACCTCCGGTGAAATGGGCAAAGCTTTCGGCATGGAAGGACTCGAGCTGGATGCGACCAAAGGCTTTGGTGACTTCGAAGGTCGGTTTTTTGCTCAAATAGACGATGAGTCCGCCAAAATCAATATCAACTCCCTCGACGGCCTGCCCTCGGTGAGCGCTCCGGTTACCGCCCAACTCCTGGCATTGATCGGACAGCCTCGATACAAAACTATGTTCGAAGCACCGGACGCCGATGATCAATACAATACCCCCGCAGATGTAGCCATATCCATACACGATTGGATCGATGCGGACAACTCCATGGATACCATCAATCCCAACGCCGTCATCGCCGAACCTTTTTCCCAGACCTCTGTTTTTCTTCCCGGCACCAGCAGCGAGGACTCGCGCTACGATATGCTGTCCGATCCCTACCGCAATAAAAACAACCCTTTTTTGACGGTGGACGAGCTATATATGATCCGGGGCGTCGGAGATCACTTCATGGAGGAGTTCGCCGATAGGTTGACCGTATACAGCGATCCCAACCAGCTGATCAATCTCAGCGCGGTGAAAGATCCTCTCGGCATGCTCACCATATTGTGCATGCAGCCTCAAAATTTAGCCATGTGCACCGAACAAGGATTGCCTCAATTGTTGGAAGTATTGGCTTTGTTTTTCGAGTTTCGCAACCTCATGTTTCCCATGACCCCCAATGCGGAGCAGATTAACATGTTGTTTCAATCCCAGGGTGTCGCCCTGGATCCTTATTTTTTGAAAAACGTAGCCCCCTTCAGCGATACGTTCAGCATCAAGGCGATCGGCGAGCTTGGGGACGAGGGAGAAGAAGTTCGAGTCACCATCAAGGCGGTGGTGAAAAACACACTATCCGGACAGGAGATCCTGTATTGGCGGATCATGTAAGTTCAACCGGAACATATAGTAAGGAGTAAAACCATGCCTCAATTGAGCGTGGGTTTGGATCTAGGCAGCCATACATTAAAACGGATAAGATTGCAAAGCGGTTTTCGCACCATCGAAATCGTGGACTTTACCTGCCTTGCCTTGCCGCAAGACGATCGGCCCCGCATGGAGCGCGTCTCAGAAACCTTGCAACAACTCGAGTTGGTTCAAGCCAACGATCTCGTCGCCACCGCTCTACCCGGTGATGAAACCTCGATACGCCTGCTCAATCTGCCGTTTCAGGATCGCAAACGAGTCCTGCAAACCATCGGTTTCGAGCTGGAAAGTCAAATCCCGTTTCCCTTGGATCAAACCCTGTACGATTACCTATCTGTAGGGTTGAGCGCGGAAGGCGGCTCCCGCCAGCTCGTGGCGCTTTGTCAATCCGAGCTTCTCGGCCGATGGCTCGAACTTTTCAAATCAGCGGGCATGGATCCCAGGTTGATCGGCACCGACAGCCTGGCATACACCAGCCTTTTGGAGTTGCTGCCCAAATCGCCCGAACATCTCTCCACGGCGGTTGTGGACATCGGCCAACAATTTACCAGTTTATGTATTGTGGGACCGGAGGGGGTCGAGTACGCCCGTACCCTTTCGGTGGGCGGCGCGCAATGCACTGCAGCTTTGGCCGAAAGCTTCCAGGTGGATCTGACAAGTGCGGAGCAAGGTAAGCTGGAAGCGGCGTTTATCGAAACCAGTCAACACCCGGCTTCTACAACCCAACAAGCCCAGATTTCGAAAACCCTCACCAAAAGTCTCTCCGATCTGAATCGTGCGCTGCGGCAGTCTTTCGCCACCCATGAATCGATGACGGGGCGATCCACATCGAAGATCTGGGTCTGTGGCGGAGGAGCGAACATTACAAATTTGGACACATACTTGACAACCACGCTAGGCATTGAAGTGGAACGCATCAAGGCAGATTTGGTGGATCTGCCCGGTATGGAACGACTGGCCACAGATGACACCCAACCGGTTTTATGGGCCAAGCCGCTGGGCTTGGCGCTGCATGCCCATCAAGGGGGCCGCCAGGGATGGCTCAATTTGAGGCAAGGCATCTATGCGTTCAAGGGCGACTTTCAGTACATGAAAGGCAAGCTTCTGCGTATGGGCGTGGGACTTGTGATTTTGATCGTATTGGCCATCGGATACGCGATCACCCGGCATATCAGTCTTTCGTCGTTTGAAAATAAGCTCGACAACCAAGTATCCGAAGTTATCCAGAACATCCTCAATAAAAAGTACAGCGATCCCGAAAAAGCCATATCCATCATGAAAGATAAGTTGGCCCCCGAGGCCGATCTGCTGCCCCGGATAACCGCCTTGGATATCTTTCGTTTGGTTCACGAACGATTGAGCTCGGAAATGAAAGTAACGTTCAAA
>JBFFBT010000257.1:0-8515 GCA_041560255.1 Myxococcota bacterium
ACCCGGACGGTTTCGGGATTGAAAGCCTCGGGGGCTTACTCAGCGTCTGTCAGGATTCTCGTAATTTCTTTGAGATCTTCCTCAGACAGCCTTCGGTCGTTGACCAAGTTCAGTACCAGACGTTGCGCCGAGCCACCGAAAACGCGTTTGACAAAGTCGTCTACCATGTTGGAGATGACCTGTTTCTTGGGTCGCGTGGGTCGATAAATGTAGGCTCTGCCATTTTTGTGTTTTTTTAGGTGTCCCTTTTCCTCCAGGACATTCATCATGGTCATCACTGTGGTGTAGGCCACGTCCCTTCGGCCGAGCAGTACCCTGTATACGTCACGTACTGCGCAACTTCCCAGCTCCCAGACAACTTGCATGATCTCCAGCTCTGCGGATGTAAGCGTACGTTTTTTTATTTTCATACTGATTTAATAGTACTATCATGACCGTTTGTCAAGTGATTTCTGGATTCCACCGGGATGAGCGCCGGCCTTGTCTGTATGAACTTGACAAGCCAGGCGATTTAGGTGAAATTTTTAATACAGGCATACGCGTATTGTTATCAATACATTTTGATTGGTGGTGGCGCTTGGTAGGGTGTTTGTCGAAATCGGGGCGGTTGGAGTGATTTGGTTAAAGATCGCGCCGACTTGTGCATATGTTTCGAGTTGAGGCGGGCAAGATTCTTTTGGACGGCTTGGATTTGAAGGTTTTCGAAAAATTGTGGGGAGATCCATGAACGGTAAGACCAACGAGAAATATCGGATCCTGGTGATTGATGACAATGAGGCCATTCATAATGATCTCAAGCGGATTCTATGTGCCGGGGCGGATGACGCCGGTTCGCTGGGTGATCTTGAAATGGAGCTTTTCGGCGACACCAAGGATAAAATCACCAACAGCCAATTTGATCTGCAATGTGCATTGCAGGGTATGGAAGGATTCGAGCTGGTCAAGAGCGCTTTGAATGCCGAGGATCCGTTTGCGTTGGCCTTTGTGGATGTTCGTATGCCTCCCGGTTGGGATGGCATCGAGACCATCGCGCATATCCGGGAGCTGGATACTGAGATGCAAGTGGTTGTTTGCACCGCCTATTCCGATTATTCATCCGACGAGATTATCGCCAAAGTCGGAAATGCAGACAATCTGTTCATTTTGAAAAAGCCTTTCGATAATGTAGAAATCCTTCAAATGGCGAATGCTCTCACCAAAAAATGGTCTTTGCACCGGGAGTTGAGAGGCAAAATGTTTGATCTGGAGTCCATTGTCAAGGAAAGGACCCAGGCCTTGGAGACGGCGAACGAAGAGCTTCGGACCCAATTGGCTCAACGTGAACAGTTGTATGCAGAGCGCCAGCTCGATCGTAGCTTGAAAGCCGTCGGTCAAATTGCCGAAGGCATTACCAAAGAAATTACCCAACCGGTACAGAATTTGGGTTCGAAAATTCAAAAGGTTCGCGAAATGCATGAAAAAGTGCTTTCGCACCTCACGTCGATGAAGAAACTATGGAATGATTCGGGGGCGGAATCAAGCCGGCTTGCAGCTGATCTGATGGGAGTTGAAAAAGAGCTTGATATCGACAATTTGATCGAGGCTTCTCAAATATCTTTTTCCAGTATTAATCAGGATCTTGCTCATGTGCAAGGTGTGGTTGAAGCCGCGGTGGAGGTTGGTCAGGCGGATCAAGGCTCAATGGCTATGGCGGACGTGAACCAGATGCTCAACCATGCACTGATCCTGACGCGTTACCAGTACAAAGATGCAGCCGATGTGCTCGTGGATTTTGGAGAACTGGAAAAAATCACCTGTAATGTGAGTCAAATCTACCAAGTATTGATCAATTTATTGGGAAATGCAGCCCTGGCCAGCCGTGATGCGCACCATGAAGATCGGCAAAGAAAGACCATCTGGGTGAGCACCCGGCAAGAAGGGAAGCAGGTTGTCGTAACCATCCAGGATCAAGGCAAGGGTATTCCCGGTCATTTGAAAGATGTTTATGATCAAATTCTCAAGGCTGACGACCTGGGCAAGTACGCCGGACAAGGTCTGGCGATTGCCCGCTCCATCATCGTAGACGGGCACGGAGGCCGGCTCGACTTCGACAGTCAGGAAAACCAGGGTACAATGATCACCATTCGTTTACCGGTCAATCCACCCAAATAAAATCCGGGCAGGTCGGGTAGGGCTATATTTCGGTTCATGGTCCGAAAACGGGGAAATACGCACTGGTGCGCATGAAGAATTACACTACATGCTGACGAAGAGACAGACGGGACGATGAATTGGTGTCACTGACATTCGTTGTTGTTCAAATCATAGTGTCGTTGCTCCAAGTGGACCCGGAGAGGGATGCCGCTTTTGCTTCGCGTATGCGAAAGATGGAGCTGGGCGCGCCCTTCGTGAAAAGTTTTTTACCTGATGAATATGGCGCCGGTCCTCAAAACTGGGCGATGGTACAAGATCCACGGGGGGTGATGTACGTTGCCAACACATCCGGGGTGTTGGAGTACGATGGAACCTCTTGGAGGCTCATCCCCGTTCGTAACGGGGCCTTTGTTCGATCCTTGGACTTGTCCGCGAGCGGCACTGTCTATGTGGGAGGACTTGGGGAGTTGGGTTACCTCGCAAGTGATCTTCGGGGTAAGACGGTGTACAAGTCGTTGGTCGACAAAATAGACACAGAGCACAGAAATTTTATGGATGTGTGGTCAACCCATGCGACCATCCATGGAGTATATTTTGTCACCCTCGAAAAGATTTACCGCTGGGTGGGCGAGCGCATGGAAGTGATTGCTTACGACAAGGAAAACTATGGTTTTGGGGTTGGGACGGATGTGTATGTGTGGCATAAACGCGCAGGCATCTCCAAGTTGGATCAAGGTAGGCTGATACCATTGCCGGGCACCCGGATGTTTACCCGAGACAATGCAGGCAGAGTGGCCATTGTTGCGTATGATCGAGACACCTTGCTGTTGTTCACCGAGAAAAAAGGATGTTTTTTATACCACTTGAAGGATCTTGATTGGACCGGGGGATCGCAGACCGCTCGGATCGAGCCTTTTGAGACCGAAGTCAATGCTTATCTTCGCCGTAATCTGATGTATTACGAGATTGATCAAAATCAAAAAGGAGAGTTTTTCATCCCGACCCTTTTGGGAGGAGTCGTGGTGATGAATCGGTCCGGGAATCTGGTGAGGATTCTCAACCAAAACAGAGGTCTCATCAACAATTCCGCAGCGTCTGTTTTTGTGGATCGGGAGCAGAATGTTTGGTTGGCAACTTCCAATGGGATCTCGCACCTTACATTGAGCTCTCCGTGGTCCCGGTTTTCTCCTCAGAAAATAAAGTCCGCCAACATACTGAGTATTACCCGGCATCGCGGTGCCATCTACGTGGGTACCTTGCAGGGTGTATTTTATCTTCCCGAATACCACTTGCGACTTTTGGACGACGATCACGATTTTGTACGAGTCGGCAACAACAAGAATCAATGTTGGGCATTGTATCCTACCCAGGGTGTAATGCTCGCAGGTATCGACAACCAGCTATGGAGCCTAGATCGGGATCAGTTTTCTATGGTGTTGAAGTTGCCGGGAAACCGTTGGGTTTATTCGATCGGAGCTTTCGGAAAATTTCCCGAGCATGTATTTCTGGGTTTGTACTCGGGGGGTGTCCGGGCGGTACGACTTCAAACCCGCACCGATACCCAAGCTGGCGCTGCAATCAGCGCCAAGCTCGAACCTTGGTCGATCCCGGAAGTATCGGGAGAATCAATCGTTGCCATACTTGGGGTTGAAAACACAGAGCTATGGCTGGCTTCTCAGTTGGGCGGGGTCATACGGGTTCGGTTCACAGGCCGAGGATTGGATGAGGTCGAGGTGAAGCGATACGGACCCGGAGAAGGACTCGCGTTGGCTGAAATCCGGGCCATGATGCTTACAGACAACCGCCTTGTGGTTACAAATTCCCAAGGAACCTATCGGTCCGAAAAAGACATCGTAGGCCCGAACGCAGAGAAATCCATACGGTTTGTCATGCTGGTGGAATCCGGCAACCCAAATGATGTCGGAATCGGACCCAGATTGTTGCACAGATATGCAGGAGGTTTCATCGTTGAAGACGAACAGGGAACCGGGATTTGGAAGCAACCTTTCAAAGAAACGTATGCATTGGACCGACTACCGTTCTATCCGGTGCCCGCAAGCACCAACACTTCGAGATTGCATGTCGATACAGACGCTGTAATCTGGATGGGCCATGGCGAGTTATTGTATCGTTACGATCCTAGAGTGAAAAAGAATTATGCTTTAGATTTTCCGGCTTTGATCCGCACGGTACGTGTCAATCAGGATACGGTGTTGTTTCAGGGTAATTTTCATCGCAACCAACCCCTGGGTGTACAAGAAGATATATACGAAATATCGGCGACCCAGCCCGACTCGATGATTCCTGATCTACAATACGAGAGCAATGCGATCGGTTTTGGTTTTTCGGCTGCATTTTATGAGCAATCTCACAAAACCCGCTTTCGATACCGCTTGGAAGGATTCGATCGGAATTGGAGTCAATGGAGCGAGGCAAGGTACAAAGAGTACACCAACCTGCCCGAAGGTGCTTACGTGTTTCGGGTTCAAGCGAAGAATCTTTACGGGCACAAAAGTCAGCAAAGCACATATGGGTTTGTCATCCGGCCGCCGTGGTATCGGACCACGTTGGCGTATATCGGATATGTGATAGGCTTGTTCCTGGTGATGGCGGGTGGGATTAGAATATATACTTGGCGGCTCGTGCGGGTCAAAAGAAGACTCGAAAAGCTCGTCGAGATTCGAACCAATGCATTGCAGGAAAGCTTGTCTCAGCTCAAACAAGCTCAGGATCAACTCGTTCAAGCTTCGCATAAAGCCGGTATGGCCGAAGTGGCTACGAGCGTGTTGCACAACGTGGGCAATGTACTCAACAGCGTCAACGTGTCGTCCAATTTCATCCATGACAGGCTGAAGCGATCCAGGGTGACCAACATAGGAAAAATCGTGGATTTGTTGGAGCGCCATACGAGCGATTTGGCTGGATTTTTGACTCTTGATCCGAAGGGGAAGGTTTTACCCACCTATCTCAAAAAGATAGGCGTACATTTGCTGTCCGAGCGTGAGGTGATTTTGGAGGAGATCGACAGGCTGCAGACCAGCATCGATCATATGAAAAATATCGTCTCGGCCCAACAAAAAACCGCTGTCGTATCCAGTATGAAAGAGCCTGTGTCCCTACGTGCTTTGATCGATACGGCCCTGGATATGAGTGATATTTCACACGGGGATCGAAAACTTGAAGTGGTACAAGATTTAGATGACATGCCTATGATTTTATTGGAAAAACATAAGATGTTGCAGATTTTGGTCAATCTCATACACAACGCAATTCAGGCGCTCGAGGGCGCCGGAGTAGAGAAAAAGACGCTTACCCTACGTATTCGTAAGACCGGTGTGGCCTCGAATCACTTTCGTCTGGCGGTCATTGACAATGGAGTCGGAATCCACAAGGAAAACATCACCAGAATATTTGCGTATGGATTCACCACCAAGAACAACGGAAATGGTTTCGGTTTGCATTCCTCGGCCAATGCCGCCACCGAAATGGGTGGATCATTGACTTGCCACAGCGAAGGTCCTGGAAAGGGCTCTTCTTTCTACTTGGATCTACCCTATCAAGAAGTCCCGGATGATGCTGAATGAGTCCCTGAGGTAATTTCTCGCCGGTTGAAGCCGATTTCAAATCTCAAGAACCAAGTTTTCAAACGGGTGCTGAAGAAAATCGGGATGGGATTTCCATGTAATGAGTAGGTCTTTTGGTACCCATTGGGTGCCGGATGCCTCCAAACATCGCACCCGGGTTGAAGGACCGTATTTTTAAATTCTTGAATTCATTGAGCTATAAAAAAATACCCGCGAACACTTTTGGCATGTTTCTTGTAGCTTTACGAATCAGGATTGAACTACGAAACCATACCGAGGCAATTCTATGCCGGCGATTCTTTTTCTACGATGTTATTTCTTGGTTGTATCGACTTTTTGGCTGTCTGTGTCCGGTGGGGTACAACCTGTCAAATCCGACATAGATATCTCGATGAAGCCCGGGGCCCCGTTCGTACATAACTACACCCCGGAAGATTTCGGCGCCGGTCCCATGAACTGGGCGGCTGCCCAGGGAAAAAATGGTCTGATGTATTTCGCCAATGAAAAGGGGGTATTGGAGTATGATGGGGTGGGTTGGAGGCTCATCGAAACGGTCGCCAAGGGATTGGTCAGGTCGTTGGCCGTGGATGATCGAGGGCTTATCTATGTGGGGGGCAGAGGTGAGTTCGGCTACTTGGAAAGCGTGGATAACACCGGGATGACATACCATTCTTTGTCACATCTGCTTCCTGAGAAAGATAAGAAATTTCAGGATGTATGGAGCACCCACGTTACTTCCCACGGGGTGTATTTCGTTACCCTGGAAAAAATTTTTCATTATTACAACGGTAAGTTGTATGCCTTGGCATGCAATCGGGAGAACATCGGCTTTTCCATCATGGACGATGTCGTCGTATTTCATATGCAGGGAGGTTTGTCTCGATTGCAAAACGGAAGATTGTGGTCGTTGCCGCAAACCGAGGTCTTTTCGAGAGACACCACCGGCAGGATTGCGATTGTTCAATATTCGGCGGAAAAATTGTTGATCGCAACCGAAAAAATGGGTGGATTCATGTATCATCTTGATTTGGTGGATGAGCCCGAGTCGAAAGCACCTTTCTTGGAAGCCTTTCCTACCCAGGCGGATGACTATTTTAGAGAAAATTTTTTGTATTATTTTGCTACTCGTACCCAGGACGGAAGATTCGTTTTTCCAACCATTCAGGGCGGAGCGGTTTTTCTCGATAAGTCGGGTAAATTGATTCAGATCGTCAATGAAAAACATGGACTCAACAGTACCGGCATCGCGCAGGTGTTTTCCGATAAAGATCATAATATTTGGGCAGTCAGTACGAGCGGTATCTCACATTTGGAAGTAAGCTCTCCCTGGAGCAGATTCGAAATGGAACAAGGCAAGGTATCTCCTATCTTGACCATTGAGAAACACAAAGGAACCCTGTATTTGGGAACCCTCAAAGGTGTATTTTACCTGCCCCGGCAAACCGGCGCGGTCAGTGAGCACTCCCACCATATCCTGCCGCTTCAGGAGATAAGGAATCAATGTTATGCGCTTTTTCCGCACGGTGAGCTTGTATTGGCGGGGGCAGACAACGAGGTGTTCGGGATACACGCCGGGAGTGTGAGTAAGTTGATGAGTTTTAAAAAGCATCGATGGATTTACTCGATGGGAAAATCAAGAAAATTTCAGGATACATTTTTTGTGGGATTGTACTCGGCCGGATTGACCGCCGTTGAAATCAGGGCGAAATGTGACCAATCAAAAATACCTGCCGGTAGTTGCAAAAAAGACGGGTATGAAGCCAAGGTGCTGGCATTTCAAGCCAATGAAATCGCTGATGAGTCCATTACGATGATTCGTGAAGACGATCAGGGAAATCTGTGGTTGTTGTCCATACATGGCGGACTCATTCATCTCATGCTGGATGAGCACGATCTCAACAACTTCCGAATCGTACGCTACGGGCTGGATGATGGGTTGCCCACGTTGCAAAACAACCGCATCGATTGGATCAACAACCAGTTGGTCGTAACCAATCATCAAGGCATCTATCGGGCCGTTGAACGATCAATCGGGGTGGATGAGGGTGGAAAACGGTACAGTTTTGTTCCCGACCGACTCTGGATGAACAATCTGCCTCAAAATACCAAAGAGATTTACGGTGTTTATGCTTATGGTATTGATTTGATTGTAGATGGACCGGATTATATGGGTGTTTTACGGACCAGAAAAGAAGATGGATATGATTGGGATACCAAACTTTTCGGTATCCTACCTCTGACCAGGGAGACGACCAGGGCATGGTATGTCGATGAGAGCGGATCGGTATATGTGGCCAGATACGGTATGTTGTACAAATTCGATCCCGGGAAAAAGAAAGACTATGGGAAGGATTATCCCGCGTTCATTCGAAAAGTGAGCACCGCATCGGGTTCGATTCTGTATGCGGGATCAACATCGAAGATTCCGCCCGATCCAAGAAAGCAAGCCGGCCGTCGCCATGTGCTGCGCCTTGCATCGACTCCCGGCGCCAAGCTGAAATACCTGAACAATTCTTTGATGTTTGATTTTTCAGCGGCTTATTATGAACAATCTCATAAAAATCTATATCAAATCAAGCTTGAAGGGTTCGATGAGGATTGGAGCCGCTGGTCGGATGGGACCAGAAAGGAATACACCAACTTGCCGGAAGGCAAATACACTTTTTGGGTCAAAGCGAGAAATATATATGGGAAGGAAAGTCGAAAAGCTTCATATCATTTCGTGATTCTGCCTCCGTGGTATCGAACGTTATGGGCATACGCGGGCTATCTGGTAGTTGGAATTCTTTGTATGTATG
>JBFFBT010000258.1:0-8452 GCA_041560255.1 Myxococcota bacterium
AACCGGTTGGATGATGTGCGCGTTTTTGATCCTGCATCTGGCCGGTAACCTTACTCTGCTTCTGAACAACGACGGCACACTCACTTTTACCCCTGGAGGCGCCCAAAGCAATGAGTACTTCGAGTGGGTGGCCCATCATTACGAGGCCATTCCGTTGTTTTTTCATACCGGCGAGATCGTGCTGCTCGGGTTGTTCGGCCTGCACGCGGTGTTCGGCCTAACCCTTTGGCTTCAAAACCGCTCTGCCCGTCCAAACCGATATGTGATGCAAAAAAGCGAAGGCGGGCGCACGCTGTTCTCGGCCAGCATGCCGTATACCGGTGTTTTGTTTATCGCTTCGTTTTTGGTGCTGCATCTTTTCAACTTCAGATTCGGGGATCAGGAAAGCTCTTCCGATATGTATCGTCTGGTGGGGTTGGTGTTCGGGCGCATCGAGTGGGTAGCGGTGTACCTCATCGGCCTTACCGGTCTTGCTTTTCATCTGAGCCACGGGTTCCAAAGCGCGTTTCAAAGCCTGGGGCTCAACCACCCGCAGTATAACGGTGCAATCAGAAAAGCCGGATATCTGTTTGCAGCCTTTGTCTGGATCGGTTTTTCGTGTCTGCCGATCCTGTTTTTCTGTTGCGGAGCCTCATCATGAAATTGGATGCCAAAATACCCTCGGGTCCCATCGAAAAGAAATGGGACAAACATCGTTTCGACCTCAAGCTGATCAACCCGGCCAACAAACGCAAGTATACTGTGGCGGTTGTGGGTACGGGCCTGGCCGGAGCCTCGGCCGCAGCCAGCTTGGCGGAGCTGGGATACAACGTGCTCAATTTTTGTATCCAAGACAGCCCCCGGCGGGCTCATTCCATCGCGGCCCAGGGCGGAATCAACGCGGCCAAAAACTATCCCAACGACGGCGACAGCATCTGGCGTCTTTTTTACGATACGGTCAAGGGTGGAGACTACCGGGCCCGCGAAGCCAATGTATACCGGCTGGCGCAGCTGTCGAATGCGATCATCGACCAATGCGTGGCTCAGGGAGTGCCTTTCGCCAGGGATTACGGCGGGCTTTTCGCCGCCCGCTCTTTCGGGGGAGCCCAGGTGTCACGCACGTTTTATGCCCGAGGGCAAACCGGACAGCAATTGCTTTTGGGGGCATACAGCGCGCTGATGCGGCAGGTACACATCGGCAAGGTCAAGATGTTTACCCGCCACGAGATGAAAGACATCGTGCTGGTGGACGGAAGGGCTCAGGGCATCATCAGCCGAGATCTGGTGAGCGGAAAACTGCACCGCTTTTCCGCGGACGCCGTGTTGTTGGCCACCGGGGGTTACTCGCGAGTGTTTTTTCTCTCAACCAACGCCATGAGCTGCAATGTGTCGGCGGCTTGGGCGGCTTACAAACGGGGCGCGGGATTTGCCAACCCTTGCTTCACCCAGATCCACCCCACCTGCATCCCGGTCCATGGAGATCGCCAGTCCAAGCTCACTCTAATGAGCGAAAGCCTGCGTAATGACGGGCGGGTTTGGGTGCCGAGAAAGGCCCAGGACAAGCGATCCCCAGGAGAAATACCCGAAAAAGAGAGACTTTACTACTTGGAAGAACGCTACCCCGCATTCGGAAACCTGGTGCCCAGGGACGTGGCTTCCCGGGCCGCCAAGGCCCAGTGTGATCAGGCCCGGGGTGTGGGCGATACCGGTCTTGCAGTCTATTTGGACTTTCAAAATGCCATCCAGCGCGACGGGCTGCAGACCATCCGGGCCAAATATGGTAACTTGTTTCAAATGTATGAAAAAATCACCGCCGAGGATCCCTACAAGGTCCCCATGCGCATCTACCCGGCCTTGCACTACACCATGGGGGGTTTGTGGGTGGACTACGATCTCATGAGCACGGTGCCGGGCTTGTTTGTATTGGGTGAAGCCAATTTCTCGGATCACGGCGCCAACCGCTTGGGCGCAAGCGCGCTCATGCAGGGCCTGGCCGACGGTTACTTTATCATCCCCTACACCCTGGGAGGCTATTTGGCCTCGTTGCCCACCAAAACCGCCTCGGCGGACCACCCGGCGTTTACCGACAGCGAGCGAAGCATCACCCAGCGCACCCAGGCCATCATCGACTCATGCGGAAAACGTACGGCCGACAGTATCCACCGGGAGCTGGGACTGCTCCTTTGGGAGCATTGCGGTATGTCCCGCAATGAAAGCGGCCTCAAAGAAGTTCTTTCGAAAATACCCGCCATCCGGGAAGAGTTTTGGAACAACGTCAAAATCGTGCCCACCTCCGCCGAGAGAATGAACATCGAATTGGATAAAGCTTATAGGGTGGCGGATTTCATCGAGTTCGCCGAGCTCATGGTCAAAGACGCGCTCGATCGCCGGGAGTCTTGCGGCGGTCATTTCAGAGAAGAAAGCCAAACCGAAGACAACGAAGCCCAACGAGACGATGACAACTACACCCATGTCTCGGTCTGGGAGCATCAAGAAAAAAGCGATCCAAAGTTGCACAAAGAAGTGCTTCAATTTGAAAACGTACCCTTGAAACAGAGGTCATACAAATGAGTGAGCCCAACATGAATCTCACGCTGCATGTTTGGCGGCAGGCGGGTCCCGACGCAAAAGGCCGGATGGAAATCATTCAGGCCGAAGGAGTATCGCCGGACCAATCTTTTTTGGAAATGATCGATGACGTCAACGAGCGGTTGATTTTGGAAGACAAAGAACCCATCGTGTTCGACCACGATTGCCGGGAAGGCATCTGCGGTATGTGCGGCACCATGGTCAACGGCAAAGCCCATGGAGGGCAAGCCGGCACCACACTTTGTCAGATTCATATGCGCTCGTTCAAAAACGGCGATCACATCTACATCGAACCGTGGAGAGCGCGCGCCTTTCCAATCATCCAGGATCTCATGGTCGACAGAGGCGCATTCGACCAGATCCAACAGGCCGGCGGCTACATATCGGTAAACACCGGCAATGCGCCGGACGCGGCCGGCATCCCGGTCCCCAAGGAAAACGCCGACCAGGCCTTTGACGCCGCGGCCTGTATCGGTTGCGGGGCATGTGTGGCCGCCTGCAAAAACGCCTCCGCCATGTTGTTCACAGGCGCCCGGGTCTCGCATTTCAGCCTGCTTCCCCAGGGTGGACCCGAACGCGCACGGCGGGCGAAAGCCATGATAGAAGCCATGGATCGAGCCGGATTCGGCAATTGCACCAACGAGGGCGAGTGCTCGGCTGCCTGCCCCAAGAGCATCGACATGACCCACATCGCCCGAATGTTTCGAGAGTACCTCAAAGCCAAGTTGAAATGACATAAACGTGCACCGATCCCAAGTGGTGAGGTAGTTTTTACGCACGGAATCGAATCCAAACCGAAATATCAAATTTGACTTTGACAATCGGAGCATGTGCCGGGTAAAACGTACCGGGTCGTTGCGGCAAAACGCATGACCCTTTCAACCCCAAACCCCCGGAAAGGACGCTTTGCCATGGGACAGTGTAACCATCTCATCCTCCACTGCATGGACTATCGCATTCAAGCCGCCCTCAATGATTGGATTGCAGCAAACGGCTACCTTGGAGATATCGATCGGATATCCCTGGGAGGCGCCTGCCTGAAACGCCAAGCCGTATTGGAACATATCGCCATCGGGTGTGAAAAACATGGAGTAAAAAAAGTATTTCTGGCGCAACATCAGGATTGTGCGGGATATGGAGGCAGCGGCGCGTTTTCTACTTTGCAGGCAGAAAAAGACAAGCTGGTATCCGACATGACCCAATTGAAAAACGAAATCACGGACCGATATCCCGCAGTAGAGGCTGTCATGCTGTTGGTTGAGAAAAACGCAGGTGTTTGGAAGGTCACTTCACTCGAATCGACTTGATGACGACGTCTCCTTGCGGGCAATCCTGTCCGAAAGGTCCTTTGGGGCCGGTTTTCACTTTGGCGATTGCATCGACCACATCCATTCCCTTGGTAACTTTTCCGAATACCGCATAACCGAAATCACGGGCTCCGTGGTCCAAAAACGTGTTGTCTTTCAAGTTGATGAAAAACTGGTTGGTGGCCGAGTCGATATCGCTTGTGCGGGCCATTGCGAGAGTGCCCCGTTCGTTTTTCAAACCGTTTTTGGCCTCGTTTTTAATGGGCTCGTGCGTCTTTTTTCGCCCAAACTTTTGGTCGAAGCCGCCACCCTGGATCATGAATCCCGGAATGACACGATGAAAAATCGTGCCGTCATAAGTTTTTTCTTTTATATATTTCATAAAGTTTGCAACAGATACAGGCGCCTTGTCTCGATACAGCACGGCTTCGATGGCACCCTGGCTGGTTGTGATGACAACCGTGGGATTGGTCGTTTTAGGGTCCTTTTTTTCTTTGGACCAAGCACTCCCGATCACCACCACCAACGGCAGGCAAACGAGTCCCAAGCTCCAACCGATCCGCTTCATGGTCTTCCTCCTCCCTTATTCGGTAAGTTATTGTCTCAAAAGCCCGTTTTCAAAAAACTCGACAAACTGCATCCTGCATCTATTTTTTTCCGATTTTTTTCGCCAACAAATCTCCCAAGGTACCGAAACCACTTTCCACATTTTTCCCGCCCGTATCTATGTAAGCCTCATACTGCGATCGCTCCTCGGCCTCGAGGGCGGCTTTGCGGCTCAATCGAATCTTTTTCCCGTCTTCGGCCACCTCGATGACCATGACCTTGATGGGAGTAGCCGGTGGAAAATCCTTTTGGTGATCGGCACCCCGGGGTGTGCCCATCTCGACGTTGGGAACCAAGCCCTTGCGCCCGGGCCCCAGGCTTACAAACACCCCAAAATTGACCACCTTGTCCACCTTGCCTTCGATAATGCTGCCCGTAACCGGCAACTCGCCGAACTCACCATCTTCGGGGACTCTTGCCAAACCAATCCTGCGTTGCCCGACATCGACAGATAGCACCTCCACCTGGATTTGCCGACCCAACTCCAACACTTTACGCGGGTGATTGACCCGTTCGGGCGCGTTGAGATTCGAGATGTGCACCAATCCATCCACGCCCGGGCCGATCTCGACAAAAGCACCAAAAGGCTCCATCCTCACAACTTTACCCCAGATCCTGGAGCCGACAGGATAGGACATGAGGACATCGTCCCACGGATCCGCTTCGAGCCTTTTGAGACTCAAGCTGATGCGTTCTCCACCCTTTTCGATCGAAATCACCTGAACGTGCAGCTGCTCACCCTCCTTGAGAATGGAGCGTGGATCGTCCACATGCGTGTGTGACAGCTCGGAGACATGCAGCAAACCCTCAAGTCCTCCCAAATCGACAAAAGCGCCGAATTCCATGATCTTGGAGACTCTTCCTTCGATGATGTCACCCTCTCGGATGGTTTTTCGAAGCTCCTCTGCCTGTTTTTCGGCCTCAGCCTGCAAAAGCTGCTTTCTCGATAGCACCAGATCGGATCGCTTTGCGCCTTGCTCATATTTGGTCACAATAAACGTGTAGGTCTTACCCACATGTTCGTCCGGGTTTTCACAAAAGCGCAGCTCAATCTGGCCGATCGGGCAAAAACCCCGCACGCCGGCCACCATGACATCAAAACCACCCTTATTGCGACTTTCCACCCTGCCCTGTACCGGGATGCGACTCCGGACGGCTTCTTCCAGCATTTCACGAGAACGGATGCCCTTGGCCAACCGTTTGCTGAGCACCACACCATCGGGACCCGTGGAAATCACACATGCTTCGATCGTCTCGCCCACCGCAGGCAGAGAGCCATCTTCGGCTTTAACCTCTTCGATGGACAAATATCCCTCGCTTTTTCCGCCCAAATCCAGGAAAATGAATTCTTTGCCGATCGATACGATGGTTCCTTCGACCATCTCGCCACGGTCCGATCGGTTGACATCAAAATCCTTTTGCATGGCAGCCAAAAATTCTTCCCGCTCCTGTTGCTCCAGGCTGCCTCGATTCTCTCGAACCCGGTTCGAAATCGATGCATCGATCGGCGGGGATACTTTCTGCTGGTTGTCATTGCTTGACGAATCGGTCGAATCGACCATACGATCCTGATGGTTCTCATCCATTGAGACGCCTCCTTACCGGAACTCATTCTCCAAATAGAGCTTTATCTTTCGATAGGCCCTCTCCTGGTTGTCTATCAAAGCTCGATAGCTTTCTTCAACATCAATGTCGATGGCCGGACCAGGGTGGGGAGACATGGTCAAATATCCTCGAATACCCACCATGAGCGACCCCACAAACTCCATGTCGCGCCTTCGAAGCAACACCCGATACGGCTTGGCGAGCCACTTTCCCCTGCCGATTCTGGATGTGATCCGAGCAAAGAACATGGCCGACACGGCGGGGATAAAATTGACCATAGCCCGCAAAAAGCGCATACGCCCCGGAAGGCGATAGGCATACGCCATCATGGACTTCGAAAGCGCCCACCAATTGCCGGAGTCCACCGAACCGTCCTGCTTGAGCAACCAACGATGTTGGTACAGCTTGAGAAGCAACGGATACACCATGGGATTGGCCGAGAGCGGTCGAACGTAAAACAGATTGTTCAACCGCACCGACTCTCCCGAAAGGTGAAGCGCTCCCAGTTTCCACATATCCAACCCGACGTCTTCACCCAAAACCCCGCGCATTTTCTCCAAATGTTTGTGATCCACGATGCCGAAAGCAAGCTCGGCATCTTCAGGCACCAAATTCAAAAAGGCATCCACGGCATCGGCGCTTATGAATGGTAAATCCGATGCCACGAACAAGGCGGGTATCTTTTTATGCTCTCGGTGACGTTGATGATAAGCTCGCAAATGCTCGGGATCCAGATTTTCACATTCGATTTTCAAAAGACCTTTGTCGGTCAATATATGCAGAAAGAACGCCCGGAAACAATTTTCAACCAGATTATCGCCTTCTGGAACCAGGGTGATCCGTCCCGGGTACCGATCCATCAACGGGGTCAAGGCGAGCCTCAATGCACCCGGATCTCCGACAACATACACATTGCCGATTCTTTCGGCCTGCAATAAAGATCCGACCACCCTGCAAACCAAAGGTTTACCGCCTAGCTCCAAATACGGCTTCCAGACTTGTTTACCTCCAACGGCAAACGCTTGCGTACCTTTGCTTCCGGCCAGGACCACGGCATCCGTGCAATGTTTTGGTTTTTCATCCAAGCTGGGTCTTGACATGAACCTCATCCATATAGACAATCAACCCGGGATCCTTCGGGATCATACGGTTGACGAAAAATACCAGAAGGGGTAAAGATCTGCAAGACGATAGCCGATAATCTTTTTGTTGGGTGGGGGAGAAAGAAGCAACAACAAGCATGTCAGGATGGATGCAAATCATGTCGGTTTTACTGTTTTTAGCCTACTCTATAGGATATTTATGTTTCGTAGCTTGGGCATCCGAAAAAGCCAAGGGCGCAAAGCTGAGCCTTTCCCCTAAAGTCGCTTTCTTGTTTGCAAGCCTGCTGCTGCCCGGTTTGCTGCTTCTTACCATACTGCTCTCTTTTTCGCCCTAACTCCTTACGATTCAAGATGAAAACCCCTCAACCAAGACTGCTGTTCGGCACAGCCGGCGTACCCTTGTGCTCCCCGGGCAGAGACCCTGCAAGCGGAGTCAAAGCGGTCTTTGAGCTGGGCTTGGAAGCCATGGAGGTCGAATTTGTCTACGGCGTGCGCATGAATGCCGCCATGCTGGAAAAAACCAGACAGGCAGCAGAAAAATATCATATTGCCTTGACCTGCCATGCCCCTTACTACATCAACCTCAACGCCGCCGAGCCGGAAAAACTCCAAAACAGCATTCAGCGTATTCTCGACACCGCTCGGATAGCCCATAAACTCAGAGCCAGATCCATCAATTTTCACGCCGGGTTTTACCTCAAGCAGGACCCCAAAAAAGTACACGCCGCCATCAGGGATACCCTGAAGAAAATCCAAGACACCCTCGATCAAGAAAACAATCCGGTGCAGATTCGCCCCGAGTTGACCGGAAAACCCAGTCAATACGGATCGTTACCAGAGCTTCTCGCTTTGGCCGAGGAAATCCGAGGCGTACTTCCCTGCATCGATTTCAGTCATTTGTGCGCCCGCAGCAACGGTCGGGTAAACAATCAAAAAGAATTTGAGAAAACACTCCTGGCATACCGGCAAGCCCTAGGGAAAAAATCCCTGAAAGACATGCACTTACATGTGAGCGGGATCGAATATTCCGAAAAGGGCGAAAAACGACATCTCAAGCTCGAAGAATCCAATTTCAAGATCCGTTCTTTACTCAAAGCATTGAAAATCTTCGGTGTCGAAGGGGTGCTCATCTGTGAAAGCCCCGATATGGAAAAAGATGCAACCTACATGCAAAATCTTTACCGGCGCCTGAGCGCCTGACCGCCGTCACACACAAAAATCTATCCAAAAAATAAACCCCGACTCTATCCATGGATAGATTAC
>JBFFBT010000259.1:0-8447 GCA_041560255.1 Myxococcota bacterium
AGGGCGGGAACAGGTTGAGCAAACCGCAGCGTTTTTGGCCGATCTGGGTGAAATGGTGCCGGAGATACTCCATAGTGAAAAAAAGCGCGCCGTCCAAACGGCCCGAATTGTTGCTGCCAGATTGAAGGGCACAGCCGTGCAGGTCAAGGGTTTGGCGCCCGACGGGCCGATCGATAGATGGATCTGCCAGCTTCAACAAAGAGATACCGATCTCATGTTGGTTGGACATTTGCCTTTTCTACCTGCCTTGGCCGAAGCACTTCTTGGCCACGGAAACAAAGATATCAGTCTCTCTCTGCCCGTATCGGGAGTCTTGGTGCTCGAAAGGGATGACGCAGGCGATTGGAGCCTGGTTGGGAGTTTTCGACCGGGTTTTTGCTAGTCGGTAGTATAAAAATGCTCCCAACCCGGGGGAGGTGGGGCGAATTCGCGGTGTGAAGGCTGGATCGGCGGCAGCGGAATGCTGTTGCAAAACTGGACAAGACCCCGATTGCACAGTCCGGTTCGATCATCGTACCAGTACGATAGGTTCTGGTCTGGTATGCTCCAGTGCCTGCGTACAAAGCTGGTTTCGGTTGCACGCGAAAGTCTTCTTTCTCCAAATCTGGTTCCGAGGTTTCCGGTATCGGCTGCATGCAGTCCATCGAGTTGTTCCAGGGGTTGATGACCTCTTCGAGGTGGGTGAGGTTTTTGCTTGAAAGGAATGGGCTGCGGTTTTACCCGGTAGGTTTTTTCAGAGAAAAAAGCAACATTGATGTTCCCGATGGAAAACGGGTTTCCCATTCGATATGCGTAAGAGTCTGTTACCTTGGAGAAACGAAACGCGGCTACTTCGTCCAGACTGATTCGAAATCCTTCTATCTCTATAGATCCCCATGGCTCCATAACATAGCCGCGGTTGGTAAGATTGCAGGGTTTGCCGTTTATCACGTCGCGTCCATCGACACATACTACGGCTTCCGTCCTGGTTGGATTGGGGTTGTATATTTGGATTGCGTAGCGTTCTTGGGGTTTGCCCTCGAAATAGGTCGTTCCATTGTGTTGGTAAATCGGTCGCCTGGTACCATGTACGATGATCCGGAGTCGGTCGGCGCCTTGAACCTGTCGATATGGTGGGTTGCGACTGGAATGCGCCGAGCACGAAAACAGACTGATAAAAACACAATACATTGAAAAAACAATGGTTTTTTTGGGGTGCATGCGCACACCTCCTTCAGCAAAGGCAAGACGTTTCACAAAGATTCAGACGTTCGAGCGCATGATAAGGATCTTTCATGGCGAGAATATGCTAAAATATATCCTTGAAGCCAGCACACCGGGTCGAATCATGAGTTGATGAACGATATGGATACGGTAAAGGTAAAACACGATGAAAGAGTTGAAATTCGTCCAACTGGCCGAGCGATTGGCCAAATTAAATCGTATTGGTATTGCGTTGACCAGCATGAGCAGACTGGATGAGTTGCTTGAGCTGATTGTCAAGGAGGCTAGGGGATTTACTTCGGCGGATGCCGGCAGCCTTTATCTTCGGGATGGCGATAAGCTGCGTTTTGTGGTGTCGCAAAACGACACGCTCTCGGTCCGACTAGGAGATGAGGGTGAGCGGGCTTTGTTTTTTCCTCATCTGCTTACAATTCGCCCGGATAGTATTGCTGGATATGTGGCTTACACAAAAGAAAACCTTAATATCCCGAATGCTTACCAGATCAGCCCGGACGCCTCGTTTGGTTTTAACTCGGATTTCGATCGCCGCAACGACTACCGCACGCAGTCGGTTTTGGCTGTACCCATGTTGGATCGTTTTGAGCAGGTACAGGGTGTGCTGGAGCTCATCAACGCATATCATGACGGCGCGATTGTTCCCTTCGATCCGCAATTTGAGGACTTGATGCGGTCTTTGGCTTCCCAGGCGGCCGTGGCCGTCAACAATGTCAAGCTGACCAGCGAGATAAAACAAGCTCATCTCAACACCATATATCGATTGTCGGTTGCCGCCGAGTACCGAGACGAAGACACATCAAAGCATTTGCGTCGTATGAGTCATTATGCGGCTGCCCTGGCCAGCAGGTTGGGTTTTGATAAATCCAACGTCGAGCTCATATTGTATGCTTCGCCCATGCATGATGTGGGAAAGATTGGTGTACCGGATGCCATTTTGCTCAAGCCCGGAAGTTTGTCTCCCGAAGAACGCAAGATCATGGAGGAGCACACCATCATTGGTGCCAGGATTTTGAAAGGATCCGATTCACCCCTGCTGCGCTTGAGTGAGGTTGTAGCCCTGACACACCATGAAAAATGGGATGGTACCGGATACCCATATGGATTGATAGGGGATAAGATACCTTTGGTCGGCAGGATTGTAGCGGTTGCGGATGTTTTTGATGCACTCACGTCCAGCCGGGTTTACAAAGATGCCATCATGATTGAAAAGGCTTTTGCCATGCTTCAAAATGACGCCGGTAGTCATTTCGATCCGGCTTGTGTGAAAGCATTCTCGGCCATTCGAAACGAAGTGCATTCCATTTACGAGCGGTATAAAGATTAGGTTTCGAAGTGGGTCCTCTAACCCATTTCCTGCTTCCACTCAGATGCGATCCTGTGGTTGTATGCCTGGACTTCATTTTTCTTGTGGGCAGGTATGGAAAATGGTTGGAAATATATGTAGATAAAGAAATTCAACCACAAAGCATCGAAGAAAATCCGAGGTATTCCAAGCAACAGACCGATTATTAAGGTCCCCAAGCTGGTAGAAAGAAACCAAATCGTACTGAACACCACGAAACGGCCGGCTCCTTTTTTGGGTTTGGCCCAATAAGGCTTGAGGGTGAGTACGTCCCAGCTGGTGGCGATAATCAATGCTGCGGCCAGTATATGGGTCATTGATTGATTATAGATGGAAAATCCTATCGCTGAGAGGCTTTGGAAGAATTGGGATGCAAACATTGTAGCGATAAAAAGCGCATAGACGGTTCTGGGTAGACCTAAATGAAATTCGGGTAAAATGATGTCTTTGACGTTGTTGCGGGCGAAGCGGATACATCCTATTGTCGCCGGTATCGATGCCAGCACGGCCGCGGCCCAGATCGGCCACCCGGCTCCGCCGGCCACGTTTGGAGCTCGATAGACAAAATAAATCAATACACTTGGCGCCATGGAGTAAGCGACCAGATCGGCTACGTTATCAAAGACTTCGCCAAATTTGTTGCCTCCTCCGGTCCGGCGGGCTACGGCGCCGTCCATTGAGTCGAACAGCCAGGCGATGATCATCCAGGAACAGGCCCAATCCAGGTTTCCCTCCATGGCGGCGTACATGGACGCCAAACCGCCCAAAATATTTCCCAAAGTGACATAATCTTTCAGTTTCATGGGATTCAGCATGGTATGTTTCTCCCATACGATTTTGTGGGCATCGTATATCATTAGTTGGCATGCGTGTCTATGTTCCGTTGACAGGCTTGAGAATGTCGGGATAATTTGGAGGTGGGTTTGCATGTTGGCAGAAATGAATCATGAGGAGCGTCATGGGCGGCATTGGTATTCTGCTCAATCGTAATGCTGGAAAACGTAAACTTTTTCAACGTAAAATCGATCATAAGCTGGCGTTTGTGTTGGGTGACCGTGATAGCTTGAGACAAACCGCGACCATTGAAGAGATCGAAGAGGTGGCTCGTTTTTTCAAGTCACGTCGCATCGATATTTTGGGTATAGGGGGTGGCGATGGATCAAACCATCATACATTGACTACATTCATCCGTGTATATGGTGAAACTCCGCTTCCTAAGATTGCTTTTTTAAGAGGCGGCACCCATAATGCACATGCCGTATCGATTGGTCTGAACGGAAAACCGGAAAAAATTCTCGGCAAGATCGTGCATAAATACCATTTGGGGTATCCGATCGATAGCATGGAGCGAAAAGTCCTCAAGGTGATCGACGGAAATGACATCCGCTACGGTTTTACTTTGGGAACGGGTTTCTTATGTCATTTTTATGAGCAACTCCAACTGCGCCAGGCCGAATCGCAACTCAAATTGGCGGGATTTTTGGCTACCACCGTCACCTCGATCGTTTTGGGTGGTGGATTTCAAAACGGTTTGTTTGAGCCCTACCTTGCCGAGGTGATCATCGCGGACAAAGTGTTGCCCTGGTCGAAACACAATTCGGTGAGCTGCTCTACCATGGAAAGCATAGGTATGGGTTTCAAGCCGTATCCCCGAGCCAACGAAAAACCGGATATGTTTCAAGCGGCTGTATTGCGAATCCGGCCGCGCGCTTTCGTGAGGATGATGTCGAGTTTTTGGTTCGGCAAATCGGTCGATCATCCCGATGTCCACAATGCCTTATCCGATAGGGTTGTCATACAAGCACAAAATCCGCTATCGTATGTCCTGGACGGAGAAATATACCATGGTACCAATAGATTGGAGATACTCACCGGACCAAAAATCGATGTACTAATGGCTTAGCTGAGCCTGTAAACCCGAAGGATTGAGCTCAGATTCTCTCACCGGTGGAATGCCTCGGATGTTTTCTCGAAGTTGATGGTATTTTGGGGCGAATGCATCGATGAGAAATTCGACCGCTCGGTAAGGCATAGCGTGATCCCCGCAAGTAAATATATCCAATGCGGCGTAGCCCTGTTCGGGCCAGGTATGGATAGATATGTGGCTCTCTGCAATCACGACCACACCGCTGACTCCTTGAGGCGAAAACTTGTGAAACGAATGACCCAATACCGTTGCCCTGGCTTCGGTGGCAGCCTTGAGCAAGAGGCTACGCACCTGGTCGATATCGTCGAGCAATTGGAATGAACAACCCACCATATCCAGCAACAAATGTGTTCCCAGATCCTGCACCGCCACTTCCTCCTTTCATCGCCAGGGGGTATACGACACTCCCCGTCACAACATGGAGACAAAAGCGAATGCGTACAAATCTTCAGGAAAACAACCGGGATGGTTGTACCGAGGCGGGGCAAATAGGTTTTGCTAGAAGCCGTCCTGCTTGCCCGCCATGCCCAAATAGATTGCACGCAGGCTATTACTGCCACTATTCATGAATTGCGACTCTCCCTCGCAGTTTATCATGTTGCGCATCATACATATCGATCAGTGATTTGCAAGAAATTTTTTTTTGGTATCGATCAAAATCGTCGGCAAAATCGTCGGCTCATTTTGTTTTTCAAAGATAATGCATGTTTTTATTCGAGAAAGAATAAAAACATGTTTCAACATGAACTTTCACCTTGACACTTCAAGGCATTTTGTGAGAAGGGGGAGAACTTGATGAAAGACTTTCGTTCGATCCTAGTTTTAGAAGATGGGCGCTGTTTTTATGGCCGGGGCATTGGAGCTTTTGGAGTAGCTTTTGGAGAGGTGGTGTTTAATACCTCTATGACGGGCTACCAGGAAATCGTGTCCGATCCATCCTACTGTGGGCAGATTGTGACATTTACGGCCCCCCAGATCGGCAATTACGGAGTTTGTGATCTGGATTGTCAAGCACCCGATCCTGTTCTAAGCGGTATTGTGATTCGGGAGTTATCACCGATCGCGAGCAATTGGCGTTCGCAAGGTGATTTGGATGCTTGGTTGAGAACCAAAAATATCGTAGGGATCTGTGAGGTCGACACGCGGGCACTTACCCGCCACATCCGTGATCGAGGCGCCATGCGGGCAGGTATTTGGTCACAAATGCAGGATGAAGCCGAAATGGTGGAATTGGTTCGGCAATCGCCTTCGCTGGTTGGTGCCGATCTTACCGACCGAGTGGGTGTGGACCAAATGCATATCGTCAGGCAAAAAGGTGGGGAGCGCGCTCGGGTGGTGCTAATTGATTTCGGTGTGAAGCAGGGAATCGTGCAGTGTTTGACGCAGCGAGGCGTTGCGGTTTGGGTCGTGCCTGTAGATACAAGCGTAAAAGAGATTTTGGAGTTGGCTCCGTCGGGATTGGTTCTTTCCAACGGTCCGGGCGATCCGGCTGCAGTGCGACACGGTATCCAAACTGCGCGCGAGTTGATTGGTCGACTACCTATTTTGGGTATTTGCTTGGGGCATCAGATTCTAGGTCTGGCAGTGGGAGCAAAAACCTTGAAGTTACGCTTCGGCCATCATGGCGGCAATCACCCCGTGTATGACAAGTCGAGCGGCCAAATCTGGATTACCGCCCAGAACCACGGATTTGCAGTGGACCCAGATACGCTCGCCGGCGATGATATCGAGGTGACCCATCGCAGTCTCTATGATGGCACTCTGGAGGGGTTTCGATCCTGCAACCGAAAATTTTTGGCCGTGCAGTTTCATCCGGAAGCATGTCCAGGTCCTTCGGATGCAGAGTGCGTGTTTGATGAGTTTATTACCATGTTAGGACGGAATCGAGCCCAGCATGCCTAAAAGAGAAGATATTCAGAAAATATTGGTCATAGGTTCCGGTCCCATTGTCATAGGGCAGGCTTGTGAGTTTGACTACTCTGGAACCCAAGCAGCTCGATCTCTGAGGGAAGAGGGCTATCAAGTCGTTTTGGTCAATTCGAATCCCGCCACCATCATGACCGATCCTGAGGTGGCCGATCGAACCTATTTGGAACCTCTTACCGTAAGCTCGGTGGCCAAGATTATCGAACGGGAACGCCCGGATGCGTTACTTCCGACAGTGGGTGGACAGACAGGATTGAATCTGGCGGTAAAGTTGGCGGAAGCGGGTATTCTGAGAGAAAGTGGTACACGTCTTTTGGGAGCGAAGCTCGATACCATCCGTGTAGCCGAGGATCGCCGTTTGTTTCGCGCAGCCATGATCGCAGAGGGTTTGGAAGTACCGCGTTCGTGTCTTTGTTCTTCGGTGGATTCGGCGGTGGAGCAGGTGGCCGAGCTTGGCTACCCGGTCGTGATTCGTCCGAGCTTCACTTTGGGGGGCGAAGGCGGAGGTGTGGCCTACAATGTCGAAGAGCTCAGAAACATTGTGGGCCGCGGTATTCAGGCCTCTCCGGTGGGTGAAGTGCTGGTGGAAGAAGGAGTTATTGGCTGGAAAGAGTTTGAGCTCGAGGTCATGCGGGATTGTCGTGATCGTTTTGTGGTGATTTGCTCGATCGAAAACATCGATCCGATGGGGGTTCACACCGGTGACTCCATCACGGTTGCTCCATCCATGACGCTTTCGGATTTTGAATACCAACGAATGAGGAATTTGGCGAAAAGGGTGATTTCAAGGGTAGGGGTGGAGACTGGTGGATCGAACATCCAATTTGCGATTCATCCCGATACCGGCAGGATCGTAGTGATCGAGATGAACCCCAGGGTGTCGCGGTCGAGCGCCTTGGCCAGCAAAGCCACTGGATTTCCCATTGCCAAAATCGCCGCCAAACTCGCCGTTGGCTTTACGTTGGATGAGATTCGAAACGACATAACCCGGGTGACCCCCGCCAGTTTCGAACCTTCTTTGGACTATGTCGTGGTGAAAGTGCCGCGCTTCACCTTCAAGAAGTTTCCCGGTTCGTCGAATACCTTGGATACCCAAATGCATTCGGTGGGTGAAGTGATGTCCATCGGACGTAACTTCAAACAAGCTTTACAGAAAGCATTAAGATCACTGGAAGTCGGACGTGCCGGGCTTGGAGCGGATGGTAAAGACTGGATCGATTCTGAGCGGTTGATGGAAAATCTGGTTCGACCGCATCCGTCCAGACTTTTTTGGATTCGGGGTGCTTTACGGGCCGGTATGCCCATAGAGCGGGTGTTTGAGGCTACCAAGATTGATAGATGGTTTCTCCAACAGATTTTTGAGTTGATTGAAACGGAAAATGAAATCGCTCGGGCGGAAAAACCCCTGTCGAAGGAAATCATTCGAGCGAGTAAGAGAGCAGGTTTTTCTGATATTCAAAGTGCGCACCTTAGCGCCATGTCCGAAAAAGAAGTGTTTGAACGACGTAGGGATTTGGGGGTGGTGCCGACGTACAAAACCGTTGATACCTGCGCGGCCGAGTTTGCGGCCCACACTCCATATTACTATGCGACCTACGAAGACGAAGACGAAGTGTCTCCAAGTAATAGAAGAAAAATCATGATTTTGGGAGGTGGGCCCAACAGGATTGGTCAAGGCATCGAGTTTGATTGTTGTTGTGTACAAGCCGCCACAGCATTGCGGGAAGCCGGCTTCGAGACCATCATGGTAAACTGCAATCCCGAGACCGTATCGACTGATTATGACGTGTCGGATCGACTGTATTTTGAGCCGCTTACGGTTGAGGACGTTTTGGAGATCGTGCACAAAGAAAACCCCGAAGGTGTCATCGTGCAGTTTGGTGGCGCTACGCCTCTATCATTGTCCGGCCCGCTTCAAGCTGCTGGAGTGAAAATTCTGGGGACGTCTCCGGAGGCAATTGATTATGCCGAGGATCGGGGCAGATTTGGGGCCTTTCTCGACAAGCTGGGCATTGCCCGACCTGATTATGG
>JBFFBT010000260.1:0-8428 GCA_041560255.1 Myxococcota bacterium
CGATGCATCCGTACACACGTCACAGTTGGCCTCACAGGCCGTACAATCCCCGCTGTCTAAGAAATACCCGGTCGCACAGCTCGTACACGTCGCCGCATCCGTACACACGTCACAGTTCGCTTCGCACGCGTCGCAGGTGCCGGTAGCCACATTCGCAAAATACCCGGTCGGGCAGCTTGCCGTGCAATCCGATCCGTACAAATAGTATCCATCCGAACAATCCGTACACGTCGATGCGTCCGTACACACGTCACAGTTGGCCTCACAGGCCGTACAATCCCCGCTGTCTAAGAAATACCCGGTCGCACAGCTCGTACATGTGGTCGCGTTCGTACAAGCTATACAGTTGGCCTCGCAGGCATCACAGGTCCCCGTCAAGATGTTTCCAAAATACCCCGATGGACAGGTAGCCATGCAGTTGGCTTCATACAGGAAATACCCGAGTGAACAGTCTGTACAGGTGGTCGCATCCGAGCATTCGTCGCAATTGGATTCACAAGCAAAACAGTCTCCCGCCGACAGATAATAACCCACAGAGCAATCCGTACAGGTAGTCGGATCCGAACATGCATCACAGTTGGCTTCACAAGAAGGCACATTTACCGTCAAGCTAATGGTTCCATTGGCGGGGCCCATGCCCCCGTCGTCTCGTATCTGGGTTGTTATGGTCGAACCGGCTTCGTTGGATGGTACTGGGATAAAGGCCACAGCCGCCAACGCCGCGTTGACCGTGCTGACCGATCCTGTTACGGTCCATACGCCGGTCATTACGTTATAGGTCTCCCCGTTGCCGCTGGTTGCGGAAAGTGAGCCGGTGCCTACCTGGTTGAGCGTCAGGGTAGCGGTTATGATTTCTCCGGCATCCTCGTCTGATACTACAATATCATCAAGGGCTACACTCCCGGCTCCTTTGGTATATTGATGGCTCTGGTTGAGATTTGTAGCGGTGGGCGGATGGGATGCGCTGGCCACACCTCCAATGGCGCAAACCACTGTTGCGGTGGTGGCACCCGAATCAGCCTGCCACAAGATCGCTGTTTTGATATCCGTCGGGCCATAGGCCGGCCCTATTTGGGCGTGGGTAAAAGGCGTCAAGGAGCTTCCGATGTAGGATCCACCGTTACCTACTATGGTATCATCCAGCGTGCGATCAGTGATTTTTTGATTAATATCGCTGTATACACCCGCCGCCCAGCCGATAAAAGTCGCGTTGACCAAACCCTGACCCGCACTGTAGGCTCCGGCTTGACTGAGCCCGTAAACCTCGGTGTTGTCAAGGGTACCGAGCAGCAGATCGCCGTTGGCCGCACTGCCGCTATAAAAAAAGATGTCATCGTTTGAGGTACTGTTGACATCCTCGTCGAAAAAACGATAGATGTTCATGGTACCCAATGTGCCGGTTTGCGCCGTGAAGGTCATGACGGTTTTCATGACATTATCGTTGTCGGCGATGCTCGAAACCGCAGTCCACTCGATGGTGTTGCCACCCGAGCCGATAAACGTACCAGTGCTGGATACGCTGTCGTCACCCACAGAAATCGGCGTCCCCGTGTAGCTTCCGATCGTCAACGTGGAACTACCGATATCGATATTGAACCGCAACCGATAGCAGATATCGTTCGTAAAAACGTCTCCGGTCGCATTTCTATACGCAGTCAAATTGATCTCAGCTGTATGACCACCGGTACCCATATCACAGCTCAAATGACCCAGAGTGCCGGATGCAATGTCGTTGTCAATGCTCAAAACCGCCCAGGCTTGAGAGGAATGACAATACAACCCTGCTGCAACAATGATTGTCGATAAAAACAGTTTGCTAATCGATCTACCCATGCTTTTACCCCCTTCGTAGGTAAAGACTGGTTACCCTGTATTCCGCAATATCGGCCCGAGAAGCTTGGATCTTTAATCACGAATGCAAAAAAGATTCCCTCTTCCCCTGCGGTGCAATCAAGAATTGACGGTAGTTATGAGTGTACCACAATCAAAATCAAAGTAAAAAATTTTCACTCGGAGAAATAAAGATATCGAGATATCGGGTGTGCGACCCCCAACCCGCGTTCATCTCAATTTTTGGCATGATAAAATTCGTTCAATCCCATCACATCATATCACTAATACCAGCCCCCCCTTTATGCCATGACCCATCCTCATACACATCTTTTCATCTCATCCCCAACTCTTCAAGAACCAAAATTCTCGAAAACCCACTCAATCTCCATCTCATCCAAACATCCTCATTTCATCCCATCACCGAAACATCCTTTCGTGCATCAACATCCTTCATCTTTCAGCCAAATCCAATCTCCCATCTATCCATGCCGCCGATCATGCATTTCATCATCATCAGAATCATTTCTATATTAAGCAAGCTTCATGCCAGGCATTGAAAAAAATATATCTATTTGTAATTGTTAGTATAATTCATCCGGATTCGTATCGTGATGTGAAACGAGCCGCCCACAAACTGTAACTATAAAAGTTACAAACAAAACCTATCTCGCGAACAAATTGATTTTATTCGATTTAATCGATAACCAATTGGGTTCCATTTTTCGGCGAATGTAACCCAAGGTTGACACAACGCCATTATCGATCGGCTGGTGCTCGAATGCCTTGACGCAATGGGCATTGTATGGTTTTTTCATACGAATGAAAGTAAAACCTTGGCAAACCATTCATACTTCCAAAGAGCTGCGTGCAAGTATCTTCCAGGTTGAAAAAGCTACTTCTCGCTCTCTATCGAGTGGACGCATACATGATTTCGACATTCTGGTATGTCCGAATTGGGTCAATGTGGTAGCTCTGACACCCGGCAATCGAGTTGTGCTGGTAAAGCAATTTCGACACGGAACCCAAGAGGTGACAATCGAAATACCCGGCGGACAGATTGAAGCGGGAGAGTCACCCCTCGAAGCGGCCAAAAGAGAGCTCGCAGAGGAGACGGGATTCGGGTCGGATAACTGGATATTGTTGGGCGTAGTGCAACCCAATCCTGCTTTTCAGACCAATAAAACCTATACCTATCTGGCATTGCAGGCAGAGAATAAGCATCCGCCAGCTCCCGATGAAAATGAAGAAATCGAGCTATTGGAAGAGAATTTGAGCACGGTAGCAGCTTGGATCCGAGATGGAACCATCAACCATGCATTGGTTCTGTGTGGTTTTTTCTTTCTCATCATGGACAGTGGATCCGGTCTTGAGCATCATTTTTCAAATCTTTCGTCATCAACTGCATCGCAAAATACCGAGTAAAGCGATAAAACGTAAAAACGATTACGCACTCAGCAAATCCGTATGTGTATTTATGTATTTGTATTTACAGAGTATGTCTTTTTTCTATTGCATGGCTTGCCCCTTGCATGCTTCAATCCGGTTTACAAGACTTACCCAGGAGGTCTATGATGGCGTTCAAGATCCAAGGCCCAAGAGAGGAAATCTCCTCCAAAACGGTAGAAGGCGTATTCGATCAACTCAAGATCTCCGGATACACAGACAGCCAGATCCTTGCCCTGGCGACAGGGCTTATGGATCTTGCCACCCGCGCCGAGCCCGTCAAGCATGCCTGCCAAGCTTTTTGCCAAAACAATCCATACAAGACGTTATCCCAGACAAACCCGATGGTCTCGAGCGGCTTGGATATTCTGGAAGATCTGTGCAAGGCTGGACTCCCTCACAAGAACTGAATCGAATACATACTTAGAGACACAAATCCTAAACGGCCGATCAAGGCGCGTATCAATCCACCCAGATCCACCCTGGATTTTTTTATAAAAACATGATTGACTCGGGGTTCTATCTTGTGTAATAGCCTATCAGAAGCCCTTGTTGTGTCTATGGATTCGTCGGGGCTTGCTGGGTGGTACCGAAAAACAAGTTTGATTCACTGCGGTTGTCTTTCGAGCATGGAGGTTATCGATGGCTATTCGAATCGGCATCAACGGCTTTGGGCGCATCGGTCGCTGTGTCACCCGATCAATACATCAAAGAGGCATGACCGACCAGGTACAACTCGTCCATATCAATGACATCACAGACGCAAAAACCTTGGGTCACCTTCTCAAATACGACAGTGTCCATGGAAGATTCTCACCTACCATCCAGCTCAGCCCCAAAGGACTCGATATCGAAGGAAAAGAAGTCGAAATTACCGCCGAGCGAAACCCAGCCGACATTCCCTGGAAAGCCAAAAACGTCGATGTGGTTTTGGAATGCACCGGTCTTTTTCTCTCATCGGAAAAGGCTCAAGGACATTTGAAAGCCGGCGCAAAAAAAGTCTTGTTGTCCGCCCCCCCCAAATCCGAAGACATTCGTGCATTTGTATTCGGGGTCAATCACGAAGACTACGATCCTGCCAAGGATCAGATTTTATCCAATGCATCCTGCACCACCAACTGCTTGGCGCCCGTGGCCATGGTACTGCACAATCATTTTCACATCCATACCGGACTCATGTCGACGGTGCATGCCTACACCAACGATCAACGTTTGCTGGACCTGCCCCACAAAGACCTCAGGCGGGCTCGAGCGGCGGCTCTGTCAATGATTCCCACCACAACCGGGGCGGCAAGAGCCGTGGGTCTGGTCCTACCCGAGCTGAAAGGCAAGTTGGACGGTCTGGCGGTGCGCGTACCGACCGCCAATGTTTCCTTGGTGGATCTGGTGGTTTCGGTGAAAAAATCCACCACAAGCGATGAAGTCAACGCCGCTTTGAAGCAGGCCTCCCAAGGGAAACTGCTAGGTGTTCTGGGCTACAGCGAAGAACCTCTCGTAAGCACGGATTTCAATGGCGATCCGCGCTCCTCTATCGTCGACGCCGGCCAAACATCCGTTATGGAAGGCAACCTGGTCAAGGTACTGTCCTGGTATGACAACGAATGGGGATTTGCCAACCGGATGATCGACATGGTAGTCCATATTGCGGGCTAGTCTCCGCCGCAGACTCACGTTTGGTTATGGAGATCAGAAATAATGTTTGAGAAATGTAACGGGATGCAGTTTCCGAAGTTTCACAAAAGGGAGTTGTGACGCGGGAACGAGCCGGTTGCAGAGCTCGGCGCTTTTTGTTTCAACCAACGATCATATCGACCAAGACAAGAGAAAGTAACGAACGTGACCATACGATTTATTGAAGAGATACCTATCGAAGGCAAGCGAACATTCATCCGGGTGGATTTCAACGTACCCATCACCAACGGCCGGATTACCGATGATACCCGGGTTCAGGCAGCTTTGGCCACGGTAAGACACGCCGTCGCCCGAGGAGCCAAAGTGATATTGGCATCTCATCTCGGCCGACCCAAAGGAGTTCGGTCGGAAAGCCTGCGTCTCGAACCCATCGGTGCCAGGTTGGCCGAATTGCTCGAGGTAGAGATCGTTGCCGCCGATGACTGCATCGGTGACGGAGTCAGGAAACTCAGTCAGGATCTACGGGATGGTGACGTACTGCTTCTAGAAAACCTTCGCTTTTACAAGGAAGAGACTGAAAACGATCCTATCTTTGCCGATAAGCTGGCTCAATGCGCAGAGGTATACATCAATGACGCCTTTGGAACGTTGCACCGTTCGCATGCATCCACCGTCGGTATGGTGAAACATTTTAAAAACAATAAAGGCGCCGGGTATCTCGTGCGTAAGGAGTTGAAATTTCTAAGAGATACTTTATCCAACCCGGATCGGCCCTTTGTTGCAATCCTAGGTGGTGCGAAAGTGTCGGATAAAATCGGGGTTATCCAAAACTTATTGAATAAAGTAGATGTTTTGCTTATCGGTGGCGCCATGGCCTACACTCTCATGAAAGCCAAAGGTCTGGATGTAGGCAATTGCCCAATCGAAGTGGATCGACTCAGGGTAGCTTCCCAGATCATCAAAACGGCCGAAGAACGCAACATTAAACTGATCTTGCCGGAAGACCATCAGGTTGCCTCCGACCCAAATGCACAAGAAGGGCAAGCCGCCGAAGTATCCATCCCTGCTGGAATGTTGGGTTTGGATATCGGACCCAAAACGCTGGAAATGTTTATCGAAGAGATCAAACACGCCCGCATCGTTTTCTGGAACGGTCCAGTCGGCGTGTTTGAAAAAAAGCCATTTCAAAAAGGCACTTTCGGAATCGCCCATGCATTGGCTGAGTCCAAAGCCATCTCGATTGTAGGTGGAGGCGATTCGGTGGCTGCGGTCAACCAAATCGGCCTGGCAGAAAAGATCTCACATATTTCAACCGGCGGGGGAGCAAGTATCGAGTTTCTAGAAGGAAAAACCTTACCAGGCCTAGCTGTGCTCGAAGTTTAAACCGATTTGGAAGGTTTTGAGACAAAAACAAGCCTGCATATGATTTGTTGTGGAGTGTACCAAATGAGAAAACCTTTGATGGTTGGAAATTGGAAAATGCATTTTACTTCTCAACAAGCCATTCACTTCGCTTCGCAGCTTGCGGGCGCCTGCCATCGATTTCATGATCTGGATGTGGGTGTAGCTCCGCCGGCAACCGCATTGCATGGCGTCGTCGACTCGTTGAGAGACTCGGGTATCTTTGTTGCGGCACAAAACTGTCATTGGGAAAAATCCGGAGCCTACACAGGCGAAATTTCCGCCGAGATGGTAAAAGAAATAGGATGCAGCCACGTTATCCTCGGCCACTCGGAACGACGCACCTTATTCGGCGAATCCGATCCAATAATAAAAAAGAAACTTAGGGCCGCCCTGCGTGCGGATCTCTCCCCTATCCTGTGTATCGGTGAGACCCTGGACCAGAGGCAGGCAGGCAACACTTTTCAAGTGATCGAGCGGCAACTTCAAAACGCTTTTGGTGACCTGACGGAGAAAGAAGCCCGGTTATCAACCCTGGCATACGAACCTGTATGGGCCATAGGCACCGGAAAAACCGCCTCCGCACAAGAAGCCCAACAAGCACATGCATTCCTGCGATCGGTGCTTGTAAACCTGTTTGGTACGGATACAGCCGATAAAATCCGGATTCAGTACGGAGGCAGCGTCAAACCTGAAAACGCGGGACAATTAATGGCCCAACCTGATGTTGACGGCGCATTAATCGGTGGTGCCAGCTTGCAATTGGAAAATTTTTTAGGCATACTCGGCTACCGCTCTTTGGAGCAGTGATTTTTTCGACCACAACCCTCGGTAGGAGCAGACGGCGGTAAAGTTAGATTTTCTGATACAAAGGAGTTTGCGGGTATGTATACTTTCTTCGTCATCATTCATGTATTCGTCAGTATTTTCCTCATTTTGGTGGTGTTGCTGCAAAAGGGTAAGGGCGCGGATATGGGATCGGCTTTCGGCGGATCTTCATCCACCATGTTCGGGGTAAGAGGACAAACGACATTCATCCACAAACTTACAGCCGGGATGGCATTGCTGTTTATGGTTTTGTCGGTGGTATTGGCCACGCTTTCGTCCCGCGGTCTTTCAGACTTGCAACAAGATGAGACACCCGTACCAGCAAAAGAAGCTGGTATGAGCGCTCCGGCAAATGAGCCGCCTACCCAAGACGAACCTGCAGATGCAGAAGCGATACCGAGCGATCCTCAAAAAACCACCCAAGATCGACCGAGCTCGGATGAAAAACCAGTTGAGACAGACACTGATTCCGAAGAACCGAAAGAATAAGATCTCCTTAGGGATGATGATGCAACCATGCCCATGCCGCCCTCATTCACCATATCCAACTATCAAGGCAAAATGTTCGAGCGACCGGGTTGTTTTTTATTGCCTGATGAAGTTGCATATGTTAAGTGAGCTGATCGCATGGTGATTGAACTGAATACAACCTTTTGTCATTACGATGCCCAGGTGGTGGAACCGGTATACACGTACGTTTGAGGGGCGTATGGGGCAACCCTTGCGGGTTCGAGTCCCGCCCTGGGCATTGGCAAATCCGTTCTTCTATCCGAAGAACGGATTTTTTTACGGCCAGCATTCTTGCCAACATCAGGTACATTCGATATTCTTGAATCCATGACCATGCTTGGGGTGTTACTGCTCATTGTGGGGCTCGTCCATCCGCAGGAGTCAACCCGCCTGCTGGGAGTTGTCCAGCAAGCAGAAGGGAGACAAAACGACACCCCTACACCGCCCGCCAACCCCAAGCATGTCGAGACCGAGGCTGATCTATGGATGGAGTCTGAACCATCCCCGACGCCCCGACCGAGATCCCAGAACCTTGAAGAGTCGCGTGCGAAACCGCCCAAAAGAAAACTCCCGAACGCATCCGATAATTTGCCTTCGACTGAGAGCACATCTAGACCCCCCAAAAGCCCTTCCCCAAAAAGTCCGAGCCCCAAACAAGACCTTCAATCCACGCAAAATCTACCACAAAACCATGAAAAAACCGATCCATCCCTCCAAAATGTTTTGCCACCTTCAGGCAGCATGCAAGAGCTTTCCGACTATTGGAAAAACAGGCAAAAGA
>JBFFBT010000261.1:0-8346 GCA_041560255.1 Myxococcota bacterium
AAAACCCTACCTGAGTTGTTCAAAGAGCAGGTGGCACGTACGCCCGGTGCTGTCGCTTTGACCCACGGCTCAAAACGCTTGACCTACGTTGAACTTGATAATGTCGTCGAGTGTTTGGCGGCCCGACTCGTGGACAAAGGTGTAACGACGGGGACACCCGTAGCATTGCTGCTCGACCGGGGTGTTGAGATGATTGCTTCAATTTTGGCCGTCATGCGAGCAGGTGGTTACTATGTACCGATACTACCGGACTCACCTGAAGAGCATATCCGTCACATGCTCAGAGACAGTAAAGCTTCTATTCTAATTGTTGACAAAGAAAATGAGCCATCTTTCCCTTTGTCCGTTAGGGTGCACTCGATAGACGCTGTAGATAGCCCTGAAATGGTGCACCTTCCAAGTGCGCAACGCTGCACTTCGAGCGATATCGCGTATGTTATGTATACTTCGGGCTCAACAGGCAAACCCAAGGGCGCACTCATTCGGCACCGCAGTATTGTGCGGCTGGTCAAGAATTCTAATTATGTGCAGGTTGTACCTGGTGACCGAGTTCTCCAGCTTTCAAACTACGCCTTTGACGGATCAGTCTTTGATATCTTTGGCGCTCTACTCAACGGAGCCGAGCTCGTACTCATCGATAAAGATGATCTACTCGATATAAATCGTCTTGTAGCACGCATTCGTGATCATAAGATTTCCTTGTTTTTTTGTACTACTTCACTTTTCAACCTGATTGTGGATTTGGATCTCGACTCACTCAAGACTGTACGCGCACTCTTGGTGGGTGGTGAGAGGGCATCTGTCGCTCACTTCAATCGTGCGTTCGAAATATTGGGACCAGGCCGCCTGATCAATGTCTATGGGCCTACTGAAACAACCGTTTTTGCGACTCATTACGCATTACAGGAACTTGAATCAGGAGTCGATTCGGTGCCGATTGGCCGACCTTTGGCCAATACTGTGGCAGTCATCGTCGATCAGAATCGTCATGTTCAACCGATTGGCGCTCGCGGCGAAATCTGGATCGGCGGTGACGCTGTAGCCGCAGGTTACCTGAATCGACCGGAACTGACCGCAGAACGTTTTGTTTCTGAAAGCGTGAGCAACGTAGATGGACCATTCTACAGAACCGGCGATGTCGGCCGCTGGCTCCCCCAAGGGGTCATCGAATACCTCGGACGCAACGACGACCAGGTCAAGATTCGCGGATTCCGCATCGAACCACAAGAGGTAGTCACAGCCATGCATGAATGTGCTCCTCTCCAGAATTGTGCGGTCGTAGCACATGAGAACGAGCGTGACGAAAAGTACCTTGCGGCTTACTACGTTGCCGATCATTCCATCAACGCCAAGGATTGGCGGGAGCGATTGCTCAAGCTGCTTCCGAGTTACGCTTTGCCGAGCTTCTTCATCCGCCTGGACGAATTACCCCTCAATCAAAACGGTAAAATCGACAAAACGGCGCTTCTGGCGACCGCGCGCGCGGCAGTTCAAAAGCCTCACAACCCTCCGATTGTATCATCGACACCGATCGAGGAGAGTATCGCAGCCGCGTGTTGTAAAGTGTTCGAAATCGAGTCAATCGACTTCAACGATAATTTCTTTGAGGTCGGCGGTAATTCGATCCTGATCATGCGGCTCAATCATCACTTAAAGAAGCTGGGTTACGATATCCCTGTGGCAACGATTTTTCAGTACCCGAGTGTAGCGTCTCTCAGCACGTACTTGGCCGATCCGAATTGTGTATCGCAGGGAAAAGGCGTAACGCAAAAACATCTTAGACGCGCCAAGGACACCCTTCACACTGTGACAAATAGATTCGCAAGGCAAAAGAAAAATGAATCCTGAGAGCTCTACCCAAAGCGCTGACAGTGCGCACCGCAATGGTCTTGAGATAGCAATCGTAGGCGTTAGCTTACGTTTTCCAGGCGCAGAGAACGTCGAAACCTTTTGGAAGAACCTCACGCAAGGTATTGAGTCAATCTCTTTTTTTACTGAAGAAGAACTCATCGCTGAGGACAACGATCCCGATACTGTACGTCACCCAAATTACGTCAAGGCAAAGGGGTTGCTTCCAGGAGTTCAATACTTCGACCATCAGCTATTCGGTTACTCACAGAAAGATGCGATGTATCTTGACCCACAGCTACGCGTATTTCACGAGGCGGTATACGCAGCCCTGGAAACCGCAGGTTACGGAAACGAATCCTACCAGGGCCGCATCGGATTGTTCGGAGGCGCTACAAACAATATTTTTTGGGAAATGCTGACGCTCTCTCTTCTTGAGGGAGGCGGTTTCACAGATCAATTTGCAATGACCAAACTGAACGACAAAGATTTTCTCTGTAACCGGGTTGCTTACAAGCTGAATCTGCGCGGACCCGCGGTTAGCGTTCAGAGTGCCTGTTCTACTTCGTTGCTCGCGGTTGATCTGGCTTGCCGCAGCTTGCTCACCGGTGAGTGTGACGCGGCGATTGCCGGTGGAATCAGCCTGACAATGCCCAATAAACACGGCTACCTTTACGAAGAAGGCATGATTTATTCGCCAGACGGTCATTGTCGGGCATTCGATGAGATGGCGCGCGGTACGGTGGAAGGCAACGGTGTCGGCCTGGTGGTGCTTAAACGTCTGGACGATGCGATCAATGATGGAGACTTCATCTGGGGGGTGATCAAGGGCAGCGCTTCGAACAATGATGGAAATCAGAAGGCAGGTTTCACCGCTCCGGGCATCAATGGCCAAGTGGAGGTCATCAAAACCGCACTTTACATGGCTGATATCGCCCCTGAAACCATCGGCTATGTCGAAACACATGGAACAGGAACTGAACTTGGCGACCCTATCGAGATAGAGGCGCTCAAGCAGGCCCTTGACCTCGAGCCGCCTATGATATGCGGCCTAGGCTCTGTCAAATCGAACATCGGCCATCTCGACACTGCCGCTGGTGTGGCTTCTCTCATTAAAGCAACGCTCTGCGTGCAACGCGGTTGGATCCCACCGAGCTTGCACATAGATTCAGTCAGCCCGCGCCTGGATCTCAAGGGGAGCGGCTTACATGTGGTTCGGGAGCTCACCAAGTGGGATAGCCCAGATCATCCACGCCGCGCCGGTGTGAGCTCTTTCGGAATTGGGGGAACTAACGTACACGTCATAGTTGAAGAACCGCCACCGCAAATCGTGCCTACTGCTTCATCCTATCCCTGTCTGATCACCCTCTCAGCCAAATCACAAACTGCGTTGCAGCATCAGTGCACCAGGCTTTCAGAGCATCTGCAACAACACCCCGAGACGAATCTTTCCGATGTTGGGTATACCCTAGGCGTCGGTAGGCGCCAACTCACAGTGAGACACTCATTTGTCTGTGACGACGTCACCGAAGCCATCGAGTCACTTGGCGCTAAGCAAACCAAAACGCCGAGGCATTCAAGCGACGGGCGCATTGTCCTGATGTTCCCGGCCCAAGGATCACAGTACGTCGGTATGGGGCAAGAACTATACGAATCGATGCATTCGTTTCGCACTAGGTTGGACTACTGTTTCTCACAGTTGCATAAACTGACCGGCGAAGATTACAACAGCGTTTTGTACCCGAGCAGTCAATCGCTCGGGGTTACCAAGCTTGACCAAACCGAATACACGCAGCCGTTGCTTTTCTGTGTTGAGTATGCCCTCGCGCAGAACGTCATGGAATGGACCGGCCGGCCGGCCGCTCTCATCGGACACAGTCTTGGAGAGTATGTCGCCGCTTGTCTCTCTGGTGTCTTCGATTTGGATGCAGCACTTGAGCTTATTGTAAAACGCGCTCAGTTGATGCAACGTCTTGAGAGCGGGGCCATGCTGAGCGTAGGCTTATCCGAGTCCGACCTGGAACCATTGCTCAACGCTGACCTCTCGATCGCCTTGCACAATAGTTCGAACCAATACGTGGTTGCCGGCACAAAGGATTCAATCGCCCAGCTCGAGAACAAGCTCAAACGACGCGGATGTAGCTCGGTGCGCCTGCGGACCTCACATGCATTTCACTCACCGATGATGACACCAATACTCGATGACTTTACTGCTGAGGTCGAAAAGCTGACCCTACACCCTCCGACTATACCGTTCATCTCCAACCTCAGCGGAAGCTTCATTCGTGAAGAGGAGGCCTGCTCACCCTCGTACTGGCGCGATCAACTCTCCAACAAAGCTCGTTTTGCCGAAGGCATCGGAACGCTGTTGGCTGACGAGAAAGCCATATTTGTGGAAGTTGGACCTGGTCGATCGTTGACTTCACTCGTGCGTAGCCACAAGGCATGTAGTTCCGATCGCTGTGTGGTCAACCTGATGCCGCGAGCCGAGGCAGCGAATTCAAGCATGCGTCATTTGCTTACTGGGCTGGGGCGGCTCTGGGAAGGTGGTGGATCGGTAGATTGGGAACAATTCTACCACCGACAGCAACGACGACGTATACCATTGCCAACCTACCCCTTCGCAAAAAACCTCTTCTGGCTCAAAGGCAACCCTTTTATAGTCGGGCAGACCACCCAGCAGGCCTCCGCGGCAGAAGCACGAGTCACACTAGAGCCCCAAAACAAAGAAACGCACTCGGTAGACAAGGAGAACCAGGTCGACAACGTCTTCGAGATAGACGTAGCTGATGGAGAAAACAAAAAACTCCTACTTGAGTTGTGGCGAGATCTCTTGGGTGAGAACGAAGTACACCTGGACTCAAACTTCTTCGAGGCCGGAGGCGATTCGCTAAAAGCGATGCAGCTTGCCTCCAAGCTGACACGTGCCGGAATGGATGTAACGCCAAACGATATCCTGGCACACCAGACCATTCGTAAGCTTGCAGACTTTCTCGACAATTCCCAGTCTACCAGCAAACTGAACCAGCCCATCATTGTGTCCGAGGTCTGTACACAGCTTGGAGATAAGCTGAAGATCGACATACAACCGTGTCGGTTTGAGATTGATGGCGAATCGTGGTTGGCGTTTTTTGTACCTGATGAATTTGCGATTGGAAATCGAGCCACCGACATAGCCACTTTGATCGCCGACCAAGTCCCAAGTGAGGCTCAACCAGACTATCTTTTGCCGCTCTCTCGTATGCCGCAAAATGCAAAATCCAAAGGTATTTGTTCACTCACCCGCGACGCATTTGATGAGATGCTCGCTCACCAACCGCCGCCTCCAAACCTCATCAGAGACCTCCGCATCCGACTTCGCAAGAACAGACTTCAGCGGAGCAAATCCGCACGGACTGCCGGTGTTGTAAAAAAGTTTCCGTTCAACCCGAATCAACGCATTCCATTGCCCAACGTTGTCACTTCGATCCATTTCGACGAAGTGGTGGACCTCAACGCGCTTACCCAGGCCTATCGCGATCTGGTTGCCCGCCATGGCATGCTGCGCTCGATGTCACACGGCGCGTTTGCAAAACACTGGGTGGAATATGGTATTTTTGAACAGCTCGATATTCCTTGTTTCGACCTGTCCGACTACCCAACCGAAGAAGCCGCCAAACTTGCTGAAAAAGTAACCATGTTGCTTGCCAGAGCCAAAGTTTCCTCACGGCGTTCGCTTATGTACGATGCAGTGCTTGTCAAGAAGAGCTTGCGCAATTGGACACTTTATTTTGCGTTTAGCCACCTCATATCAGACGGTACCACGGGGCAGATCGCTCAACGCAGCATACGCTCCCAATACCAAGCGCAGCGTGCCGGTAAAACCAATCCAAAGCGATTGCCGATAGCCAAGGCTGACTACTCCGACTACGTTACCATGCTGGCGCATGGTCCCAATGAATTATCGGAAGAGGCACTCATCGAGCGCTTTGATCTCGCCCGGTTTGATGAGCACAAGAGAGCCGTCGAACGACGTATCCAGGCTACAAACTCCCGTGTTATTCGCACGTTGGTTTACGAGATTGACCATGGTGGCCAGACAGAAGAGCAACAAATTTGGGAGCGTGTCTTCGTGCTTTTTAATATGGCTATGAGTAAGCATCTTCAGACCGACGTGGTACCGCTTAAGTTGATCCATTTCGGACGCAACTATGCCGCCGGCAGCTTCAGTGATGTCATGGGTGAGTTCATCGACATTCTTCCTCTGCCCATCTGTGTTCACAAAAAGAGTCACGGAAGCTTGATCGAGCAACTCAATGAAAAGGTACGCTTCGCTAGCGACAACAATATCAATTTCAGCTCTCTGCTTCTTGAAAAGAAGCTGCGGCAGCGTTACCCACGAGCCGCGAAGATGATCTTGCCACATGCGCTGTCGACGCGAGACCCGATGGTGATCCTCAACTTTCTTGGGAAACTTTCACGACGCGAAACCCATGACCTGGCGACCTTTGCGAGACGTATTGACGGTCGCCATCGGATCTTCCGCTTTGCCAGTTTTGGTTGCCACGTTGCTTATACCAATAAACGTATTTTGTTCCTTATGTTCGCCACTTTTGACAACCAAGATATGGAAAAACTTCGACGAACATTTGATGAGGAGCTCGAACGCCTGCGCGCCGCCCAAAAAGTGACTGCAGCTTCGAAAACACCGACAAGCAAAGATCGCGAAGCACTTTCTCCCGATGGCTCAATCGGCTACACCAAGCCCGAGCAGCGATCTGTATCTAAAAGGAACAGCTTGCGCATATTGATCCTCGGCGGCACTCGCTTTCTTGGTCGACACATCACTGAGTCAGCGCTCGAACGAGGGCACCATGTAACCGTCTTCAACCGGGGTCGCTACAACCCGAAGCTGTACGAGTCGACTGCAGTTGAATCACTGCTCGGCGACCGAGAATGTGACCTCGAGGCACTCAAGGGGCACCTATTTGACGTGGTGTTTGACACCTCTGCCTACAAACCAAATATTGCCCAGAAAAGCGCACATTTTCTAAAAAATTCAATCGGGTTTTACGTCTTTGTGTCGTCGACTGCGGTGTATACCGACCCTACAGCTCCAAATCTTGAGGAATCAACACAAGTTTCCAAGCTTATCAACGAAGCCGGTTACGATATGAACGCTTACTCGTATGGACCGATGAAAGCACTTTGCGAACAGGTCATCGAGCAGGAGCTACCCAATAGGGTACTGCATGTGCGCGCAGGTGTCATGGCTGGACCTTATGACTATTCGGATCGGCTCACGTACTGGGTGCATCGCCTTAGCCAAAAAGGCGAGGTGCTTCTACCCGATTGCCGCAAGAGAAAAATCCAACTCATAGATGGTCGTGATCTAGCCGGTTGGTTATTGGACATGGCTTCACGTGCCAAATCAGGTACGTATAACGTTACAGGTCCGAAAGAACCGCTGACATTCGAGCGGCTCATCAACTGTTGCGCAAATGAGGTAGCGACAAGTGCACGGTTGCATTGGGTAGCAGAAAATGAGCTTCTGAGTCTCGATGTACGTCCCTGGGTCGACCTGCCGCTATGGATTCCACAGACCCATGACGAAATCGACATTACCCGGGCACTGAGCGAGGGACTCACATTCCGTCCGCTTGCACACACCGTTCGCGACACATTGGATTGGCTTCAGAGTCGAGATGAGCCTTTTTCTTATATCAATGGACTGCGTCCTGACCGAGAGCGGCAAATCTTGCAACAGGTGAGGTCATAGGTTATGATGCCCAAACATCGACCGATCAAGCTTTTCTTTTTACCCTATGCCGGTGGTAGCGCGACAATATACCGTTCCTGGCGCAAATACTTCAGCGAAGGTATCGAGGTATACCCATTGGAGCTCGCTGGCCGCGGCACGCGGTTTGGCGAGCCTTTTTATCAATCCATCACCGAAGCCATAGATGATCTAACAAAATGCGCCCAATTACAGCTAGATGGTCCATACGCGCTCTTTGGTCACAGTATGGGCGCTTTGCTCGCGTATGAGTTCGCCTGCAGTTTGATCGAAGCCTCGATCTCACCGCCCATGCATGTCTTTCTCTCCGGCAGGCATCCTCCACACATCTCAGCCAAGCAACCAATTCACCTCCTTTCGGACCACGAATTCAAAGCAGGCATTGCCGCGATTGGCGGCACGCCGCGTGAGGTGCTCGAAAATGAGGATCTGATGAACGTTTTCCTACCGATTCTACGCGCCGATTACTGTATCACCGAAACCTACCAGCGTACCCGATTCAACGCGCTTAACTGCGGCATCACTTTCTTTTTCGCCACCGACGACCCCATTCTCCTACGCGAGGATGCTGAGGCTTGGAGAAGCTACACCAACAAGAACTTCCGTCTGCTTGAGTATCAGGGAGGGCACTTCTTTCTGCAGCAAAAGGCTCCTGAGATTGCGCAGGTGATCAATGAAATCATCGTTATCCCGGAAGCCCCATCGACATCCCGGTCGGATCG
>JBFFBT010000262.1:0-8275 GCA_041560255.1 Myxococcota bacterium
ACGATGGAGGCTTTGATTACCCAGGTGTCACCCGCTACGTCGAGCCGCGTAGCTTCCATTTTGAGATCAACCGGCAATGGAGGATGGATTTGGACCACCGCGGTGTGCTCGATCGGTTGGTTTGGCGGCACGGCCCCATTCAAGTTAATGGGTAAAAGCTGTGCTCCGGTTTCCTCATTCACCCAGTACACGAGTTTCTGAACGGTGTCTTCATTTACTGAAAAAAGACAAACCTGTACGTCATTTTGGCCGGAAGGCCTCAATTCGAATTTGGCCCGGCCGAAAGCCCCGGTGGTTTTCTGATATTGTATTCCGTTTGCAAGCAGGTTGATTTTGAAATTTTCAACCGGGCGGCCGGTACGATCCACCAAAACCGGTGTCAAGGTTCTAATACCGTTCGGCTCGATGTATAGGCTTTCCTTGGTTACCAATATCTGTACGGGCCTGCTTCCGGGTTCGTCTACGACTTTTGTGGTGAGCTCACTCTGCCAGTGTCTGGCAACGACCGGGATCACCAATCGGGATTGATATACACCTGCGGATATTTCTTTCAACGGTGTCAGACGGCCGAAGGATGCCTGTAGTGATACATTTTGGTTGCCGACCGGATTACCCGAAGCATCTTGCACGTATACCTCCACATTACCCTGGGTCTGACCGTCGGCCGGTAGTGTTCTCGGCACTTCGATTCTTATCTGGCTGGCCGGTCCGGGTTTCAATTTCATCTCCATGACCGCGCGGCTTTTCCTTCCACCTTCCGGAAAAACTACTTCGAGGATATCGACGCCTGTCCCAACATGATTGGGTGTGGTGTAATAGGCTTCATAAAATCCCTTGCCGATGTTTTTGATACTTCCGATTCGTCCCCGCTCGGCCCGTATGTCGATTTTTGCATAATTGCCGGCGATACCATATGGATCGGTAACGGTTACCAGCAATCGACTCTTTGCACGCCCATCCGCAGGTAAAGTTTTTGGATAACCCCATAGTCCCAATTGATTGGTTTCGGGTAGGAAAAGCTCGATCCATTGCAGATCTCGGTTTCCGACCTGATCGATGGAGACGGCTTTACCCTTACCATAGCCTGGTGGCACCAGTATTGGTATACTGAATTCACCGTTTTGATCCGCCTCGACAGGTCCAAAGGTTTTTCCCGCTACGGTCATCTCCATTTTGGTTTTTGGCGAAGTTTTTCCGGGTACCTTGATGCTTGCGGTGATGGGAATGACCGCCCGCCCGACCGCGATCCTATCGAGCTTGGCCAAGCGGGGATTGGCAACCATGATAATGGCTACTTGGGGAAATGGATCATCAGGTGGCGTGTAAATCGCCCGATATTCCCCATTTTCCAACTCCTTCAACCCAGTCACGCGCCCAATGTTGGTAGTGATTTGCAATTTCCCGCCCACCAGAGGTGATTGTTTTTCATCCACGACGCGGATGGACAAGACACTCTCTTGCTGCTTTGCGGCCAGCAATTTATTCGGTTTGGCTTGAATCCAAATTCGACCAACCGGATATGGACATAGATTGACTTGCTCGGATTGGCTCGATGCAACTCCATTGACATGTCGAGTTGCCGTAAACCGAATTGTTTTCGATCTTCGAAGTGTTGGGGGAAAATACTCGGCGTGCAATACATGAGGAGACAGAGCCTTGAGGGTCGCAAACTTTCCGAGCTCGGCTTCGAGTGTAATGGGTTGTTGTTGGATCGCGACGGCTGTGTAGACATATACAGCCAAGCTTGGCCCACCGTCTGCGGGTAGGCAACCCGGGGGCGCCAGGATGCTCAACTCATCACCTGCCCAAACACATGGCGGCCGAAGGCCTATGCCCAGAAAAAGTATAACCAACGAGATCTTTATCTGGTTCCATCCAATAATCATCAAAAGCGCCCACTTTCAAAGACTCAGGACAATCGGTTTATATTTTTCACATTTTTCTGAGTACATACCGGCGCGTCAACAACCCAAGCAACAACCAAAAATATCCCAAGCTCATCGGAACAGAGCTTTCTTTTGTAACGCAACCGCATCCCAGGTAACCATCATAACGTTGCTCGATCAATGCACTTTGCGCGTCACTCAAGCGAACAAAATTGGATACGCGTTGACGATCCGGCCTTCTTGTGACTTCGTCTTCCCACTCATCATGACATCCAATTTTATCCAGAGTATCGGTTGCACATTGTGTCCAGGCACTCAGTTTCATATCATCGCCAACATCTATCTTCGCTCCTAGCGCCAGCACAAACTCTACAATCCAGCCCGGCTCTCCGTTTGTCGTCAGGGGCAGCTCCAACCAGGGATCTTCGGGGTGCAACAGGATTTTTCCATCTTCAATGATGGTTTCGTTCAACCAATGATTGCTCCCATTGAGTCTTGCAGTTCCCAACACGAATGCGAGATTCGCGGCTATGGGTAGTTTTGTTTCTTCTGATTCGAACTCAATCAGTATTTCCAGACCGTAAACCGGTTTGGACCATCCATGCAGATCATGGTTTGTAAGCTCGATACGTACCGGTGCCAAATCACATAGCTCCAGCATGGTCGTATCGACATACAAACGTAGAGACACCTTCTCTTGCGGCAATCGACAATTCAGGGTCTCTCCGTCACCTATTCCGTAGGATAGAGTTATTTCACAGTTCTCAATTTGTCGCTCACAGAAGCCCTCGACCATACAAAATCCAGTCCGGCACACTCCATTACATGAAAACAACCCAAGGCACGCAGTATCATCGATGAGATTTGTCAAGGCATCACAACCACCGGCTCCATTACAGGGATGACATCCTCCCAGACAGGCTCCCTGGCCGGAAGGGACGTGGTTGTCGGCACACTTACCCATTCCATCACATGTATCCGCCAGATCGCACTCAGACACTACGGCTTGACCACACGGTCGGCCGGCTTCGACAAAGTTGGTAAGACATGCTCCGGCTCCATCACAAGTGTCAGGCAGATCACAATCAAGATCTTCCTGGTTCCCACAGGGAAAACCGCTTGTCTGCATCTGGCAGCTTCCGAATCCATCGCAAAATCCCAACTGGCAGGCGTCTGCAATGCATTCATCTTTTGGATCTTGGCCGGAAAAGGTTTGCCGGCAGTTGTTGGATCCATCGCAAACCTCACAGACACCGCATTGTATGTGGGGATCCGTATTGTCGGGTATCGGAGTGCACAGACCCGTCTGACACCAGGCACAAAGCCCACATGATTCACCGTTTGCTCGTGAGGTCCAATCCGTCTGGTTTTGTTCCGGATCACAAAACATACAATCGTTGCCTGCTTGGGCCGTGCCTTGATCGAAGCAATTTCCCAGGATCAAGCAGGTACCATCCCCGGCCGCACAGGCTCCCGCGTAACACTCATCGCAGGTTCCCGCCAGGCATTCTGATTTTGGATCGCTGCCGTCCAGGGCGTTTGTGCAACCCAGCTCACCGTCACATATTTGACAAACACTGCAATCACCAAACGGATCTTGTTCCTTTGGAACAGCTTGACAAACTCCCGCCTGGCACCAGGCGCACACCCCACAAACCGTGTCATCTGGATCCGGGGTCCAACCTTTTTGATCTTTGGTCGGATCGCATTTCAAACAGGGAGTCGCCGATTCGAAATCTCCCGAACCGTAGCATTTTCCAAGAATCAGGCAGGTGTTTGGAGCAGGTCCACAGGCTCCCGTATAACAATCGTCACAGCTGCCGACATCGCACTCCCCCTTGGGATCAGTACCGTCGGTCGCATTTCGGCAACTTCCCGATCCGTCACACACCCTGCAAGTCGGGCAATCGTCAAATGGATCCTGGTTCACGGATGCATCCACCCAGCTGCACACACCGGATTGACACCAGGCGCAGGCCTGTTCACACGCTGTGTTGTCGCTCGCTTGCGGGCCTACCGTGCAAGGTGGCAAGCAACTTTCCTGTCCATTACAAATCAGCTTGTCATCACAATCGGCATGCACCTGGCAGCCATAGGTCAATATCCGTCCTCCATTGTCGGGATGGTTGCCGACCGCCCAAGCGTTGTTCCAGTCCACCACGGAAAGCCCGACCAGATCGAGATTGTCCGGATTGGTCACCTGATCTTCGATCCAGCTCGAGCCCCTGTCGGGCGTATGCACGATCACGCCCGCTAAACCGACGGACCAGATCACCAGGTTTGTTGCCGCAGATACCGCCACATCTCGAAAATCGGCGGTTGCGCTGGATCCAGGCAATACGGCCTGATGCCAGTCCAACAGGGGATCACCACCTCGGTACTGCATCAGAGTGGCGGCGTCTCCCGCCACCCACACATGATCCGAAGACAATGCCGCCACGCCGAACAGGCTGCGATCCGTTTGACTCACCGGACTCCAATCGATCGATGCTCCCTGGGTTTCAAAGACCGTACGTCCGGATTGCGGGCTTGCGGAAACCGCCCAACCACGCTGTTCGTCGACAAATACGACATCTCGACCATCCAGCAAGGTCGCGGGTAGGCTTGTCCAGCTGGATCCGTCGGCGGTACGAAGCAAAACCGATGGTCCTATGACATAGCCGGTTACGTCATCGAAGAAAAAGACCGATAGTAGTTGCTCATCTCCGATCCTACCGGTCCAAAATTGTTGTTCCCAATTTTCTCCCCCGTCAATGGATTTCAGCAGCGTGCCTTCGTCTCCCACCGCCCAGCCGGTGGTGTCGTTGGAAAAAACGATCTTCTGCAGGGCCGGCACCCGGGCCATATTGGTAACAGCCCTTTGCCAGGGCGTTGTGGCTCCATTCCAGGTGTAATAAATTACTCCAATTTTGAAATCCGGATCATACAAGCGCCGGTTTGTGCTCCAACTTCCGCCCTGATCGTTGCTTACCGAAAGATAAATGTCATCATTATTTGGGTTTCGTTCATCCCGCCAGACCGCGATCACCCGGCCGCCCGAATCCACGACCAGTCCAGGCTCGGCCCGATTGTGGCCAGTGCTGTCGTCGTTGACGCGTAGTTCCGGGTTACTCCAGCTCAATCCTGCGTCGTCGCTGTGGGAAGCATGGACATTGTAATCATTCAGCGTGCCTTCCGTCCATATGGCGTACAGATCGGTGCTGTCTCCCGCCAACACTGGCTCCAAGACGGGATTCGTACCGTCGTCAATACGCACTTCGTTGCCGAAAGAAATGACGGTGGTATTGCTTTTGCTCGTGTACGCGGCCTCATCGGCTCCATGACGGTTATCCTGCCAGGCCACATGAATTGTATCCTGCCCGAGGAGGATGGACGGGTAGGTCTGAAAAGTTGCCGCCGGAGCCGCATCCACTTTGATTTCGGCGGACCAATTGACGCCTCCATCCAGACTTCTGGCAAAGTAGATGCTCGTATCCGATGTCTTGGGTGTGCCCTGCCAGACGGCATACACGCTGCCTGCGCCGTCTACGGCCAGTGCGGGAAACTGCTGGCTGTCTCCGGAAAGATCGGCATCGATACGTTTTTCGGGTTCCCATACCGAGGTGCCGAAGTTGCGCTTGCGAAAGTAGATATAGCGCGTAGCGGCGTCGCGACCGTCGGACCACACCGCATAGAGATTTCCTGCAATATCCAAGGCCAGGTCCACATCGGTTTGATCCTGGGAGTTGTCAGTGTTGATCTTGGCTTCCGGCTGCCAGCTCAAACCTCCATCGGTGCTCTGTGCAAAATAGATATCAATATTGCCGCTGCGACTGTCATGCCAAGCCACCGCCAGAAAGCTTCCAGAGGCGTCGACCACCAACGAGGGTTTATTTTGGTTGTAGGCAAGCCCCGGCCCAGCCGAATTGACCCGCGTATGCTGGCTCCAAGATGCTCCCCCATCTACACTTTTTGAAAAATAGATATCTTTATTGGCATTGCGTTCGTCTTCCCAAGCCATATAAATGACTCCCGCAGCATCTACCGCCAAAGTCGGCGCTGCCTGCCGCGATGAAGCCTGATCATTGACCACCAAGCATCCATGACCCGGATCAACGAAAAAGATATCTGTGTAGTTGTATCCCGGACCTGGGTTTTGCAGATCGATCCAGTTGCCACCATAGGCCTGCTGCTCCAATGCGGTGCCCCAAACGCATACAACCAGTGCAATAGAGATATTTTTGGCATACATACCGAGTCATAGTGTAACGAATAACTCGAGCTTTCGGCAAGTTGAAGTTCTACTTTTACTGAAAAATTTTTATTTTAGATCACAATTGTCCAAGATAAGAAATTCCGGCTCTGGATCTATTTTGATCCGGATGATATTAAACACTGCCGATGAAAAGCCCACAATCCGGACATTCGGTCATATCTTCCGAAAGCGGGGTCTGGCAGGCGGGACAGGCGTCATAGCTTACTTTATATTGAGCGCCTATTCCTTCCATCTCAACCATCTGTCTGAAATCAGCTCCCAACACATCACCAGCTTTTTCGAGCTCATCGCTTTTGACCAGCAATCTCACTCTGGGGGGATGGCCAGGCATGCTCAAAGATTCGGGATCGTCTACGATGATGGAGGCAATCCGTTTTTCGGCCAGCAGCTGGCGGGTTTCTTTGGCTACTGCCAATGTTCCGCGAAAAATCGGCGCAAGTTCCTTTCCTTCAAGTGCCTGGGTGATGTTTTCATTTGTCAGTTCCATTTCGGGTTCGAGTTCGGGCACCAAGTCGACATCACAATCAACACATCGGTTGAATTCTTTTCGAAACTCTGATCGACAAACCGGGCAAAATGGCATGGGGTCGCTCTCTCCTATCCTGAAAACCTCCGTCCGAAGTGTGAGGGAAGTTTCAGCTTAACGGTTTTCCAAATCGGTTTGGGTGGCGGTCTGCACATCCAACTCATTGCGGATCTCTTCAAATCTGAGTGCCCAATATTTGCCATTCGAACCTTTGAACACAGCAACCCGTTTGAGGCTGGTTTTCGCTTCCGTGATAAGAAATTTCAGAAAGTGCTTGCGTTCTTCCCGCATTTTCTTCAACTCATCCAAGCCTTCTGGGTCGCCTACCAGATTCATGCATTCACTCCGACCTCGTGTGCACACCGGTCAATCCACTGATAGTTCGATGATAACGCGGCAGGAACACACAGGTCAAGCCCTCGGCGCAGGCCGTTTTTGCCCGGCTGATTTGGCTCGAGAATCAAATTTTAAAGTAATATAGGTGTCGGTGTGTATCCGATTGAGATACCATTCATATTTTACAGCCCAACTGATCTCGAAGAGTTTGAATCATGCTGTTGAGCTCGCCTCGGGCGGGCCCATCCACAAAATCCCTCGGTCGTTTTTCACCATCAGAGCGCTTATAGGCTCTTTTCAACACGAGACAAGCCCATTGCTTGCAATCTTTTTCGAGAGCATGTTTTGTCGCCACCAACATGCGACGAAATATACGCAACCGCATTCTACCGGCTTTGTCGCACTTGCATTTTTTATGGTGATGGCATTTCCCCTTTTTTTTGCAATGGTGATGGTGATGTTGGCGGCATCCGGTTTTGCCATACAGCGTGCCGGCTTCTACTGATTCGTCAAAAAAAGTGATAATATCGTCAATGGTTATCTCGTCATCAGGCGCCTCGCCTCCCAGAAACACTTCGACGTATTTGTTGTTGGGATCCGAGTTGTACATAACAAGGACGGCCGAAAAAACACCGACTGTGGTAGGAGAAAATGTTACCTGCATTGTGGTTGTATCCAGGTGGCCGTTCGGAGGCTCGAGGGTGGTTTTGTCCGGATTTCGGTATGAAAAACATGCATCCGAACCCGCCTTGAAACTGAATGCATGCAACAGCAGAGGATCATCGCCAATATTGGCGATGGTAATTTCGACTGTCGCACTGCCGCCTGCCTCTACGATACCAAAATCAATTTCGCTGGGTGTCACTTGGATGACTGGATTTGGGTATGCGCCGGCCTGGCCGAAAAAAGCCAAAACAACCGCAATCATACAAAGATAAATGCAATACATCCTACTTCTCATCATCATTCACATCTCCTTGATAAAGTGATGATAGGAAAAAAACGGATCGACCCAAAGCTTGTTTGGGTCGTTTTGCCACCGGTTCTTGCTCTTCATCTCCATCTTCGGCAACCCTTCGAGTCCAATCAGGATTTAGGGCTTTGCGCACCAGGTTCAACCCGGATAGCCTTTATCGGATGGCCTTGCTCTCTTTTTTCAGTCTACAAATCCGAGGGCCGATTTGTCAAGTATAATTTGTTTATATTTAACAAATAGTTGAGTGGTTTTTGAGCCCTCTCATTCAGAGGGTGTCGGTTTTTGGCTTTTCTTCC
>JBFFBT010000263.1:0-8178 GCA_041560255.1 Myxococcota bacterium
CAGAGTAGGGCGTAATCCTCGAACGGGAGAAAAAATCAAAATCGCAGCGGCGAAAACCGTAACATTCAAGCCGGCTCCCAAGCTCAAGAAAGTGCTGTAATCTTTCTTGTGCCGGGACAATGATGAACATGAATCCTGGATTGCTCGAGCGTTCGCGGAAGTATTTCATGGCGCTAGGGATATCTATCGCAAGGTTGGTTGATAGAAAGTGTGCTGTGTAGAATTTTTCTTGAATGAATCGTGGTGGCTCGATTTGTTCGGAGGATAAAAATGGAGCCCGACAAGCTCAAAGAACATTTTATCGAACTTATCAGACGAACCTCGTGTGAGCTGGCCCCGGATGTACAATCGTCATTGGAAAAGGCGGCTGCATCCGAACAAGGCAGGGCGAGGTCAACCCTGGATCTCATTTTGGACAATGTGCGGGAAGCGAAGGAGAAATCGATTCCCATTTGTCAGGATACGGGTAGCATTCTATTCAATGTGGAGCATGGCCCGGATTTCGAGCCGAAATTGCTTCAAACAGCGATTTTCAAAGCGGTGGTACAAGCCACCCAGGCTTCGTATCTTAGACCCAATGCAGTACATCCGATCACGGGTAAAAACAGTGGTGACAACACCGGAATCGGCGCGCCGAACGTCCACTTCAAGCCGATCGAAAAGGAAAAGCATCTTTCCGTGCGATTGATGCTCAAAGGTGGAGGCAGCGAAAACTGTGGAGCTCAGTATACCCTGCCCGATCAGAGCATTCAGGCCGCGCGGGATGTTACGGGCATCAAACGCTGCATTCTGGATGCTGTGCTTCGAGCCCAAGGTTTCGGTTGTGCACCGGGTATCATCGGAGTCGGAATCGGTGGAGATCGGGTGACATCGTTGCAGGAGTCCAAGGAGCAGTTTTATCGTCGATTGGATGACGAGAATCCCGATCCGGTTCTTCTGGAGATCGAGCATGAGATGCTCGCCAAGCTCAATCAATTGGGGATCGGCCCCATGGGGTTTGGTGGAGCAACCACATGTTTGGGAGTAAAGTTGGGTGTTCGTCATAGACATCCGGCGTCGTTTTTTGTGTCGGTCAGCTATACGTGTTGGGCCTACCGCAGACGACGGATGGAAATAGACGGCGATCAAGTCAAGTATTCATGACAAAGAACGGGTGCGCGCATGACGATTAGAAACATTCGATTGCCGGTGTCTGAAGAAACGATACGAGAGCTTCGAATCGGAGACGAGCTCAAGCTCACAGGGACCATCGTCACAGCCAGAGACATGGCGCATAAATATCTGGTGGAATGTGATGCCGAAGAAATGAGACCCTTTCTCAAAGACGGCATGGTGTATCACTGTGGTCCCATTGTGAAAAAACAAGCCGATGGGTGGAGCTTTGTGGCCGCCGGGCCTACTACGTCGAAACGCGAGGAGCCATACGAGGCGAAGGTGATGCAAAAATATGGCGTGCGGGGCGTGATAGGCAAAGGCGGGATGGGTAAAACCACCCTGGAAGCCTGTAAGCGCATCGGAGCCGTATATCTACACGCCATCGGAGGATTGGCGGTGTTGTTGGCCCAATCGGTCAAACGGGTTTCAGGAGTTTACAAACTCGACGAGTTTGGAGCTCCGGAAGCCATGTGGATCATTGAAGTAGAAGATTTCCCCGTGGTTGTCACCATGGATTCCACCGGTCAGAGCCTGCATGAAACCGTATTGAATAACTCGACGGACATGGCTCGAAAATTGGCAGAGTCTCTGTAATTTCACTGCATACGTTCTCTCCTGTTTTGGGATATTCGTGTAGGTTCTTTATGATTGGTAGCGTTTTTTAAGCAGGAATGCCATGGCGCTTTTTGCACAGTGGGAACAGTAGCCGAATTGGTCTTCGAGCGATTTTTGCATGGTTTGCATGAGGTGTAGATCTTTGTTTTCCATCTGCTTGCCGTCCATGAAAAGTAAAAATTTTTGGTAGTTTTTCTGTATGACGGCTTGGCGCTTTTGGAAGAAGTCGTCCTTCATCTTTTCAAACAGAGCTGGAAAAACCTTTGAAAAATCAATCGGGTCGTTTTTTCCACCCATGCGCTCGGATTCTAGAGCATATGCGCCGATACGTGATATGAGGTTTTTACGAAAAACGCTTTCCTCTTCGTTTTTGGTGCGGATTATGGATTCGACTTGTTGCATGAAATCGACATCCGGGGGGATGTAGTTTCCGGTTATGGGATCGAGCAGTTTTTCGTTTTTGAGCCAATGGGTCACATGTTGGATGTAGCGGTTGAACAAAACCGTATAACTCGTCTCGGATACCATGCCCATGGCTTCGGCGGCTTCGTCTTCGAGAATATCGAGATAGGCCGTCTCGACCATCTCGAGAAGTTTTCCTTGGTTCATATAGAGACCATCGGGTTCTTTTTTAAGAAACTCGAACAAGCTTCGATCGGCGATGAGCTCTTCGATTTCTTTCATGAGACACAGCGGCGTTACACAGGTCTGATCGTCTCTTTGGGCGGCGTTCATCAACAGCATGCGGACTTCCCGAGCGGATGCGCCCAACGAGCCTTCGTAGTCATGTCCGGATTGTTTGTATATTTCGGGAATGATGTTTCCGAGCTCCTTGGCCGATGATGATGATAGTCCGGTCGGGGTCAAGCCGCGATCGTAAAGCCGGGCTTTGTCGATGGGGCTCAGGTTTTTCAGCAGGTTGGCAAGCTCCGCCGGGTAGGCGCTCGTATCGGTGCGTCTCAATCGGGTCAACACCGCCCAGAGAGCCGCCATCTCCATGGTATGGGGCGATAGATGGCGTTCGAGCGCGCGGGAAGGAATTTGATCGCGATAAATCTCTACTTCATTGCTTACTCGGCGCAAGTATGGTACCCGGACGAGCTCCAGCCGGCCTTTGAACGATGCGAAATCGGCATAGGTTTTAAATGAGTCCAGCAGCAGATCGTTGGTGCTTCCAAGAAACACCGAGTCCAGAAACAACGTGGAGCGATCCAGGGTTACCAGGCCGGTCTCACAGGTTGAAAGCAGATATTTGAATGTGTCGATGGGTCTTTTGAGCAAATCGTTGTACTCCAGTAAACCTCGATTTGCATCTACCAGAGGGCCTCTGGGTTCGTACAACGCCAAGTGGGCAATCGCAGGTGGCAGCGACGATAGGCCCCTTGAAGCGGTGACCTGTTGCTCGGCGGCGTCGATATGCATCTGGGGTTCTACGGTCGCGCAGGCTCTGTGGTAACGCGACGATACATGCAGCCTTTGCACCTGTACATGCTTGAGGACTCTCTGACTGTCGCCTCCATAGGCCGCCAGCAACGCATCATGTATTTGACGGCATTTGGCACATAGATTACCTCGGTAGAGGTAGTCGGGGATGCGGTGATCTTTGGGGATGAGGTCGTTTTCCCGCAGCCGTTCGAAAAGAGATTGTCTTTCATCAATGGGGATCAAAAGCAAGGGATGATCTTTGAGCTCGCAATCCAATACGGCATTGAGATTTTCACCCGGCAGATGCGCATAGCTTTCGAGATCTTGGGTAGCGATTTTTTCTCCTGCGAACCCGATGTTGCTTTGCACGAATTTTTCCGCCGGAAACAACCAACGAAATCGAAATAGGGCGCCTGCCTGGGTGGTGGAATAGTACTCCATGGCTTGGACGATGGCGCGGATGATGGAGGTTTTGGCGGATCCATTGGGTCCGTGCAGCAGGATGAGCCGATTGGTTCTGCCTTCCCTCACGAAGTTACGAAGTAATCTGTAAATAGCTTCCTGCACTTCTTCTTGTCCGGCGACTCTTCCGATTCCGCCTGCGAATTCAGCGTCGAATAGTTTGAAACGCTTCAGTCTGCCCACCGGTGTATCGATGTTGTCACTTGAAAAATAATCGAAGGTATCCCGAATGTAACTGGCCGCGCCTCTGCTTTGGCTAGCCGGGTTGGCCAGAAAGATGGCCAGGTACTCACGAAAGCTAATGGGTTTTCCCTCGAGGTCATAGTGCGATTGCATACGTTTGACGAGGTTGTCTAAAGCGTCTTTTTGGTTCATTCTTCCACCACGTCCGAGTCAATGTTGATGGAGGGAAATTTCTTGATTTCATCCTTGGCGATGCGCCAGGCTTGTTGGACGATCCAGGATAGAGAACGATCTTGTCGCAGGGCTTCCCTTTTGATTTCCGTCAGCATGTCTTCTGGAAAATAGAGGCTCTGTTTTCGTTTATCGGTGGATTTTTCCTGCATTTTATCAAACCTTTCCGTTTTTCTATCCATGGACTCCGGAGTGTTGGACGACAAGCTTTTATCTTCTGAATTGTTTTCCACGGCGGTTCTCCTGTTGATATGAGTCGGTCGACTGTTTGTCAAATTTTCCCTTTCCGTCATGCCTGCTTTTGTACATCCTGCCATGATGGTCGGGTCGAAGATGATGACGGATCAGTATTCAAATATCCTTACATGAAGGTAAATGTAGTCTAACATATTATGCTAACATGAATCCAATGCGAGTCAAGGATTGCTCAAGAAGGATTTTTCTGTAGGATTTCAATGATAGTGGGGTGATGCAGAGGGTTGTATGGTTGGCAATATGTATCGACCATCTCTTTTCTCGATCGATTGTCTCGTATCGGCTTTTGGGATCCTTGGAATTTCTGCGGTAACGTATCTATGATCGCATCCAGATCGGTCGATACGATGGTAGGTGATTTGGCGCCTGCCCCGGGTTGGATACCAAGCAGGATTGTAGTATTGACCAGTATGAAAACGATGATAACGAGAAAACGCATAATTCGTACCCTCTTATGTAGTACATAGTCCTACATATACTACACTGTAGTCAAGTTTTTTGTTTGCTTGGTGGGATAAGTCCTTTTTGTTTTGCTTGAAATCGTGTGCAAAAAAACATTATAATACTCCGAATTGTGGATTGTTTTAGAGTACATATGGTGAGAATGCATTTGAGTCTGGAGTAATGAAGATGTCGAAGATTTCGTGTGTGGTGGTGGTGTTTTTGGTTTGTTTTTTATTGAGCCTGGGGATTTGTCTTTTTGTCACGCCGATGAGCAGAGATGTTCTCATCCTTGAAGCGCATAGCGGACTCATGGCTTCTGGACGCCTGTTGCAACAGATGGACATACAGGATCAACAAAAACTTTTAGACAAAATGGCCGAGTTGTCGCAATCCGAATCGTTTCGGGAGCTCTACGAGGGTAACCCAAGCAGTGATAAGCCGAACCAAGATGATTGGCTCAAAAGGCTCAGGGGAAAAGTCGAGGAGCTTGCGGCTAAATTGGACTCCGAGTGGTCGCCTCAAGATTTTTTCCTCCTGGATCGAACCGGGTTGGGCATCGTTAAAAGAGGCGATCCGGTATGGTTTGGAGATCCGCCCGGTAAACACCCCGGCATTCTGAAAACCGTGCAACGGGCATCTGAAGGTCAACGGGCGTTCGATGTCGTGCGGGTTGATGATGAATTGCTTCGTCTGGCCGCGGTGCCTATCAAGGAATCAGATCGGGTATCGGCTATATTATTGGCGACATTTTCCATCGACAGTGTGTTGATTGAACGGTATGCCCGCCAACTGAATCTTCAGGTCAAGGATACTTCCTCGCAGGATGACGCCAAGCTGCGCATGGGGTATGTGGTCTTGGACGGTTTGATGGCTCACTCGTTTGATGAGCGCATGGCAGGCGTCCTGGGCGGCTATCTGGAAGACAATCGTAAAGTGATATCCTCTCTATTGGGAGGCAGTGTTTTGCAGGCAGGCGTTGTTACGCAATCGAGTGTGTCGATGATGTTGGCGGGGTTTCCTCTTTTGTCCCAGGGAGGCGTGGGGACTGCGGGCATATTGGTCGCTAGAGACGTCGACACGCTTGTTAGCTCGACCAACTCGCTCAACACATTTGTGGTGATATCCGCTTTGTTGGTGTTTGTGCTGGCTGTTTATGTGGTGTTGTTCTGGGGTTGGAAACTGGAGGCTCTTCTGTCTCGCTACGAGCATCTGATCAAATGGCCTGAGACTCGCAAGGTCGGGGGGTCGAAGCCGAAAGAAAAAGATCGTCCCAAAATCGATAAACCACAGCGCGACACGCAGCATCTTCCAACCCCCGAACCGGCATCCATGCCTCAATCACAGTATGCCAGGACCGACGATCCTCTTTCCGATCCGATTGATGATATGAATTTGGTCAGCGCCGAAGATGCCTTGCCCGGTTTGCCCGATCGGGATGGATCGAACGAGATACCCGCAGGAGCAGGCGATAAAGACGAGCAACCCGAAACATCTCAAGATCTGCCGGAGCAACCCCCCGCACCGGTTGACGACGAAGAACCGTTACAGGCGTATTCGCAATACTCGTCTTTATCGACGCCGGAGGAATCCCAACCCCAACCAAATGACCAAGGTCCCCCGGATCAGGCCCAAGCTGCTTTCTCTGAAGGGTCCGAGCCGGATCTGGATTCGAATGTCACCAACCGACGCAGCCAACAACACTATCGGGAAGTCTATCGAGATTTCCTGCGGGCGAAAGAGAAGTTGGGGGAACGTATCGAAAAGCTCAACTTCGAGCGATTTGTCACCAAGTTGAAAAAGCAGGAAGCCATGATTAAAGATCGTCAGGGTTGCCGAAGAGTGAATTTTGAAGTAATCGTAAAAAACGAGAAAGTAAGCTTGCGTCCCCGCATTGTTCGTTGAATCGATTTCGATTTGGCGGCGTATTTCCCGATCGAATAAAACGATCGGTTTGGTAAAAGGGGGATACACCATGAAATTGTTTCACTTTTGGTATTTATCAGCCTGGGTGGGATTGCTGATCTTACAGGGTTGTGCGTCCGTACCTGGGCGCGCCGGCACGGCCGAGCAGGCGGATGGCCAAGATCCTTACTCGGTGTCTTCCATGACGCGGTTTTTTGTGGAGATTGAAAAAGGTTTGGGAACCGATCAGCTGCGGTCGAAAAATCTTGCCTACGAGAAGGAATGCCGTACGGATCCACATAATCCCAATAAACGGTTTTTGTATGCTTTTTCGTTGGAAGATCGAAGTCAGGCTTGGGCTGAGTTGAGCAAAGTCTCCAAACTTCAGGAAGATTACTATTGGGCTTACCTAGGTATGGCGTCGATTTCCGACGGTTGGGGTATCTACGATCAAGCCGAGAATAATTATCAGCACGCTATTGCCATAAGACCCAAAATTGCCATTGGTTACGGAAGATATGGTAAAATGTTGTTGAAGACCAAGACGTGGCAGGATGCGCTGCCGTATTTGGAGAAAGCGGTGGCCAACGATCCTCGCGAAATGGTGTACAAGCTGGATCTCGCCCGGGTATACCGGGCGGCCGGTCGCGATCGGGATGCCATGGACGTATACCAAAAGGCCATTGAGACAGATCCGGATTCTTTGGAAACGTTACATGAATACGCATCCATGTTGTGGAAAAGCAATGAGCGCGAAAAGGCGTTGGCTTTGTTCGTCCGGGCGGCTGAAATCGATCCTCAAGCGTTCGAACCTCGTTATCAGGCAGCGCAAATCTTGGCGCAATTGGGTAGAAAAGACCAGGCGCTCGAAGCCTATATCGATGCATGCGCTCGAAGATCCACCGATACGGTATGTTGGGCGACGGCGGCCGAGCTGGCGGGTGAATTGAACCGAGATGAGCAGGCCCGCATCGCTTATGAAAAGCTTTTGATCTTCGAGCCGGATAATCTGGCAGCCTGCAAATATCTGGGGCCTTTGTACCTCAAAGCCGGTGACCTTGAAAAAGCTTTGCCCTGTTTCAAAGCGGTGTATGCGGTTGAAAAGAATAACCTCGACGCGCTTTCAGGTTTGGCAAAAGTGTACGAGCAAGGTGGTGAGATTTCCAGAGCCATCGATCTTTACCAAAAACTGTTGGCGCTCAAACCTGATTCCTCTGAAGCCCATCACGCACTCGAGCGGTTGTTCGTCCAGTTCCATGTTTTGGCCGATCCCATCAGTGCGGGAAGTCCGGAAGAGGTTTTTTCGAAAAACCGCGAACAGATTGCCAAGGTCTACCGGATGCTTCTCAAAGATCGGCCCCGTTTGGCGGGACATATCCATCTGATGGTTACGGTCGATGATGTGGGCCGGGTTGAAAAGGTTTCGGTTGTAAGAAATACGGTAGGCGACATGGTCATCGACGTTTGTGCGATCTGGAACATGCGCCGTTCGAAATTTCCCCAAGG
>JBFFBT010000264.1:0-8129 GCA_041560255.1 Myxococcota bacterium
AAGGTTTTTACCCCAGGCATGCGTGGATCTCGGGCAGAGCTTGACGATGGCTGCTAAAGGAAAAGGTGAGGATATCGAGCAGCAGGCCTTGGACGGTTCTTGTGACCTGCAGCCTGTGGCTTCGCCGCAAGAGCCGATCGAGCCGCTGGAGGTAATACCGGAAGCCTCACCAAAACCTACGCCGCCCATCAAGGCGGATGTCCAGGGAGAAGAGATCAGCATGCGCTTTGGCAACCGGCGCTGGAGAGTCCGGGGAATGCATAAAAACCTTTCTTATGAGCTGATGAAGGTCAACGTGCTGGTGTCCAAGCTGGAAGATCCGTCGGTGGAACTCAGTGGCGTGAGCGCCTTCCATGTGGACACCTTGGATATGTACATGGCGAAGCAACGAAACGCCTATATAAAGCAAGCGTCTGAAGAGCTTGGAATCAAAGAGGAGGTGATCAAAAAAGATCTGGGTAATGTTCTACTCAAGCTCGAAGAGCTGCAGGAAGAAAACATCAAAGAAAAGTTAGAACCAAAAAAACAAGAGATCGAGCTCGGCGATCAAGAAAGACAAAATGCCCTGAGCTTGTTAAAAGATCCCAATCTGTTGGAGCGCATCCTTGCGGACTTCGAGAAGTGCGGCGTGGTGGGGGAAGAGATCAACAAGCTGGTAGGGTATCTTGCCTCCATATCCCGAAAGCTTCCTGAACCCTTGGCGGTGGTGATCCAAAGCTCGTCGGCAGCCGGTAAGACCTCGCTGATGGAAGCGGTGTTGTCGTTTGTGCCGGAAGAAGAGCGGGTGCAGTACTCGGCCATGACCGGGCAATCCCTGTTTTACATGGGGGAGTGCGATCTCAAACACAAGGTGCTTGCCATTGTTGAAGAAGAAGGCGCGGAACGCGCCAGCTACGCATTGAAACTTCTGCAAAGCGAAGGCAAGCTGACCATCGCATCCACGGGCAAGGACCCTCAAACCGGAAGGCTCATCACCCACGAGTACCACGTGGAAGGCCCGGTGATGATCTTTTTGACCACTACGGCCATCGAGGTTGACGAAGAGCTGTTGAACCGGTGTTTGGTGTTGAGCGTGTGTGAAGAAAGGGAACAAACCAGAAAGATCCATCAATTGCAAAGGGATCGTCAAACCCTGGAAGGTCTGCTGGCTCGCCAGGATCGAAAAGAAATCCTAAAGATCCACCAAGACGCCCAACGCCTGCTAAGGCCGCTCCTGGTAGCCAACCCTTACGCGCCGTCGCTTACCTTCATGGACAACCAAACCCGCACCAGGAGGGACCACATGAAGTATCTGACCTTGATACGAACCATAGCGTTGTTGCATCAATACCAGAGGCCGGTGCAGAAGGTGCGGCACAACGGGAGCGAGGTGGAGTACATCGAGGTGAACAAGCAAGACATTGAGGTGGCCAACCGGTTGGCGCACGAGGTGTTGGGAAAATCCTTAGATGAGCTGCCGCCGCAGACTCGCAGGCTTTTAATGCTGCTGGATGAGATGGTGAAAGCGGAATGTGTTCGCCTGGGGATGGATCGGTGCGATTATCGGTTTACCCGGAGGATGGTGCGGGAGCATACCGGCTTGGGCAACACCCAGCTGAAAGTCCATTTGCAGCGATTGGTAGAACTGGAATACGTGGTGGTGCATCATGCGGGGCACAGTCAAAGAAACTGGTATGAGCTTGCCTATGACGGGCAAGGTAAAGAAAACCGTTCTTTCATGACCGGGCTGATCGATACTGATAAGCTTGAAGCACATCACTACGATGAAAACCGGTCGGGTGTAGAAGCCAACCGGTCGGGGCAAAAAGGAAACCGGTCGGGCACCGGTCGGGGGGTGGTCGGCCCGTGGTCGGGGGGTGGTCGGGGTGATGAAAATCGGGAAAGTCCGTTATCCGATCACGAGTTGGAAGAAACCGGGTCGCAAAAGGTCAAAAACGCACTTAAGGGAAAAGAAAAAACCCTTCATAAGTCGTACGTACTGATAGATCCCATGCCTTCTTACGCAAATCCCATTCCCTTGGCCGCCAAGAGTTGAGGCAACCTGTAATGCCCCGCAAAGGAGCGAAGCTACCCAAGGCCTTGATAGGCGATCCGACCGATTCCAGAGGCATGGCAAGGTATAGAGACCGGTTTTTGGAATGGATGCAAAGCACCAACTACTCGGAAAGAACCGTGGGCAACCGGAACATGTACCTCAACCTGTTTATCCAATGGGCGGAACAAAGAGGCGTCACCCGGCCCCAGGAAGTGACCAAACCCATCCTAGACCGTTATCAAAGGTATCTGTACCACCAACGAAAGAAAAACGGAGATCCCTTGTCGTTTCGAAGCCAGCACGCGAGGCTGGTGCCGGTACGAGCGTTCTTCAAGTGGTTGTGCAAAAACAATCACATCCTGTACAACCCGGCGAGTGAGTTGGAGCTGCCCAAGCTTGAAAAGCGCCTGCCCAAGCATGTGCTGAGCATCAACGACGTGGAAAAGATTTTAAATTTGCCGAATGTAAACATCGAGCTGGGCATCCGGGACCGGGCCATATTGGAGACACTTTATTCTACGGGAATGAGAAGAATGGAGCTTGTGAACCTCAAGCTCATGGATATGGACACGGATCGGGGAACTTTAATGATCCGGCAAGGCAAGGGCAAAAAGGATCGCATGATCCCGATTGGAGATCGGGCGGTCCAGTGGGTGGACAAATACATAGAGGAAGTAAGGCCGTCGTTGGTGTGTGAACCGGACGACGGGACCTTGTTTTTAACCAACCTGGCGGAACCGTTTACTCCGAACCGTTTGACTCAGCTGGTGCGTAACTACGTGAATGCGGCGGAGATCGGCAAGAAAGGAGCCTGTCATCTGTTCAGGCACACCATGGCGACCTTGATGCTGGAAAACGGAGCGGACATAAGGTTCATCCAGCAAATGCTGGGACACGCCAAGCTGGAAACCACCCAGATCTACACCCAGGTGTCGATCAAGAAGCTCAAGGAGATCCACACGTTCACTCATCCAGGATCTCGACTGCAGCCAAGGAGCGCCGAAAGGAAAGAATGAATGGAAGGGGTCTGGACCGTGCAGGGCTGCGGCCCTAAAAACCAGGGCCTCCGCTCCCTGCCCGGCCAGCCCCCTGTTGATCATAGCCCCCGCCCGCCCCCGGGCCGGAAATTGGAGACAATTAAGGTCGATCTTCGTTCAATTTAAGCCCGCCCCAAGCTCCGCACTGGGCGGGTAAACGCCATGGCAAGCCGCTTCGGCAAGGACCGCGCCGAGCGGAGACAGTATATGCAGATAGATAAAGATCCGCTCGTCACGGTCCTTGCAAACTCGCTGTCCGATAAGACAGTCTTATCCGACCTTGCCAGGCACCCGCCCAGTGCTGCGGGTGAGCGAAGCTCACCTTTACATAACAGAGTTATGTACAAGGCCTAAAGGCAACTTGGGGCGGGCGCAATATATATCAATTTTAGGCCCGTGCCCGTCCGCCCCCTGAAGGGGGCTCCCCGGAATTTGGTGGCTGCCTGCGGCAGCGTCGGATCAAAACCAAAAACCTCTGGCTTTCTTCCCTTTTTAGTTGCGATAATGCATACCATGCAGTCAAAAACCCTGGAAACAATCTCGACGGCAGCTAAGGGAAAAAGAGCCTTGCTCTGGTTGCTGCCGCTTCTGCTTGTGATCGGCATCTGGGTAAAACCAGCGCAAGCAGAAACTCGCCTCATGGGTTCGAGCGGCCAAAACGCCTATAACACCGGGGCAAAATGCGATCCAACCCAAGGAACGCATTGGGAAAATCGTAGTTGTGGCTTTGAATTTGCGGTGGGCTGTCGCCTTGCCCCAAAGGCGGGATCAATTCTCCAAAAGGCATCTTCTGCTGCGAATAGAGCAGCAGGAAGTATCGGGAAGTGGGTGCCGAAGAACAAACATTTACTGGGTGGTGGTTCACAATCGAAAGCAAAATTCATTACCGATAATGTGGGTCAAGTTCGTAATTGGGTTCAACAGGCACTACAATCACCAAACGCAAACTTTCTCCCAAATCCAAACATACCGGGTACTTTCCGAGTAGTAACAGATATGGGTCAGGCCGTAGGGATCAAAGGTCAACAATGGATACGAGCTGTTGTTGGTATGGATGGTCAGGTTATTAACGCTTTTCCTGTACATGGACTGTGAGGTTTTTTGTGGAATATAAATTTTCTATTGAGCATGTTCCCGAAGAAAAAGGTGGTTACAACCTCTCCGCATATACTGAGGGAACACTCAAGGTCGTATTGGACGGAGTAACTTTTTTAAATTCAACAGGAATTCTGCTTGTCGAATTTGCAATAGTGCTATCTAAATGGATTAGGGCACTAGGCCATTCTAATGGTATGACAGAATTATACTATTCCTCGATGGATTTTGAAGAAGAACCGATTTTTGCATTGAGGGTAGGTAAAGAAAAAAATTACTATTTACCCGAGGCTGTGTGGTCTGAAGGCGAAGCACTGAAAATTCTACCAGAGGAAGCTATTTCAGCTGCAAATCGGTATTTATCAGAGCTCGGTACTATATTAGCCAACAATCACGGAGTTGATCTAAGTGAAGTAGTGGAGGATGCAATCAGATCATGAACAAATAAACTGAAGGCTTTGCCCCAAAGGCTGCAAAGGAGACAATTAGCACAGGTCGTAAGACGCCGAATAGCCTTAAAGAAAAGTTGGCGATGGAAGAGGTGATGTCGAATCCTAAAGGTACGACTCCGCCTCGTATGCCTAAAATGTCTGATACAAAGAATAACCTTCTTGCTAAAGATGGGTGGGTAAAACGAACCCAGAACGTAAATGGAGTTGAGATACACTACATTGAAAATACAAAGACGGGTCAGGTGCTTGACTTTAAATTTAAGGACTAATTAATGAGCTATATCAACGCATTATTGAAAACTATTGACGAATGGAATAAAGAGCCTATCGAAGATGAATGGATATTTGAGAGATTTAGGGAACAATATGTAAGTACGATGTCTTCACAAGAAGCGTTTCAAGCAATTGATGATACGATTGATATTTTAATTGATTTGTCAGATGAATCAATAGCCATAGAGGTTCTGCAGACAATAATTAATTTGGCACGACAGAGTGATACCACAGAGGTTCCAGAAAAATTGTCGAATATGAAAGAGACATTGATTAATCAGTTTAAAAGTATGGGCGATTATGCTCGTGATAAGTTATGTGAATTGTTGAAATATTACCGTTTTTAATTTTACGTTAATGCCCCAAAGGGAGTTGGAGCTGAAGTAGATGCTGCATTTGACGCCGGGCGTGTCCGCTCTGGCAATATGGTGCAATTTTCAGACGAGGCTGGAGCATTAAGCGGGACTGGGCCAAAGACTGGGCAAGGTGCGATCTGGTATCATGATAACATAAATATACCAGGGGCCGGGCCAGGTGGAAAGACGTTGCAAATCCGAACACATTCACCTAATCCAAATGCACCACCGGGATCGTATTCACGATCTAACTACACGACACAAATAAACACAAACAATGGTCTGTATCGGCTTCCAGACGGTTCGTGGAAGAAGATAACAGATATGACACCTGCCGAAAGAGCGACAGCGCATTATCCAGCGGGGAATTAGTTATGGATGCTTTTAGCAAGAAAACATTTTTGTTGGCTGATCCACAAAAAAGAATGAAATTGACTTCATCTTTGAGTCAAGTCCTTACTGAAGGTATAAATGAAGAAAAGGATTTTCATGAGCAAATTATTGAATTGGTAAGTGTTCTTCGCTCACAGGGGCATGACTTATGGAGCATAGACGAGTCAGAAGATTTCGAGGTATGGGGACCAAATTATGTAGAACCGAGCGGGCCTGGGTTAGTTATTACTTTTACTAGGCCAAATGAAGTAGATGTGGAATGGTCAGAGGAATAAGTGTAAATATGCAACTACGACACCGTATCTCATTCTACATCTTCACAGCAAGCATGCTGCTGTCGTCGGTGTCGTTTGCTTCCGAGGTCTCTTCGACTGTCGGTTTGGATGTTCTGGTGAGCGATGGACAGGCTTGCGTAGAAATTGATTCCACAAATGCCCCAAAGGCGGCAGACAAAATGACAGAAGTCACCAGGTGGGGTCGCGAAGGATTAGAAGCAGGCGATTGGATAGTGAAAGGAAAAAATACATGGTGGAATTATATTCGATCTTTCAAGTGGCAACCAAAGTGGATGCCGGGAGGAAACATTCCCGCCAAAAAGGCACTGGGAGAGACGTTTAAAGTGCCTAAGTCAACAGTTGTTAAACCTTATTCTGAGGGACAAATCTCAAATATTATCAAGTGGCTATTTGGTCAAAAACAATACAAGCCATAGGATATGTGCAATGAATATTCTTTCTTACATAATCATGGTCATAGCGGGCCTTGTGATATTAACAAATTGGATTATCCTGATACGCTGGTACACAATGAAGAAGCGTAGTACTATGATTCTACTTGTGGGGGGTATACTAGGTCTCATTGCATGTATGATTCATTCTTCAATTAATTGGCAATGGGGTTTAGTTGCATTAGCTGTTGATCCTGGATGTTTCTCGTTCCTTGGCATACCAAATCTTATTGAGTTGTTTGTGAAAAAGCTTCGAGGTGAAAAGTGCCAGAACAAGTAATCAGGTAAAAAAAGTCGTGCCCCAAAGGCTGCATCAAAATTTCTGAGAGTTGGCGACTACAAGCTGACAAGAACTGTTGCAAATCATCTAGACGATGTTGTGACCAAAGGAAAGTTTAAAGGCGAGTTAGCAAGACCATATCTGAATTCACAACAAACGATACGTGAAATTACACAATCAGCAAAAGGTATTGCAGATCCAGGAGGATTGAAGGGCGCTTTAAGGTGGGATGTGTCTGGAACATTCAGAGGTTCGAAAGGCACCTGGGAATTGGTTATGAATCCAGAGACAAGGACGATTTATCACTTTAACTTTGTAGGTGGATCATGATTAGGTTTGAGATTGATTTTAGCAAGCAAAAGACAGAAGCAAATCTTTTATATGAAAAAGAGGAATTTTCATTCCACGTCGATCCACATGTTTCTAAAGGTGTTGCTTCTGTGCTGATTAACGATCTGCAAATTGAAGTAGACGTAGATGGTAATGCGATCTACGTGTGGGGATTATGTCCTTACACAGCTTGGAAAAAAAATAGAGATGATCCACCAGAGGCTCGTCCCGGGAGATTGAAGGTAAGTTGGGGAGAAGATATTGTTCCTGGTGTATCTAAACGTATCGGAGATCGAGGGTCATGGCAGGTGACTTTTAATCCAGAAAGTGGTTGGATTCGTATTCATGATCCGGCGTCGAATAACATTTCTGGCGAACTTGTTGAATTTGCAACTGGTGCTTTAGCTCAAGTCGATAATGGAAAACTACAAAGTTTATGGTTGAGGCCTATTAAAAGCTGACCATAATTGTTATCACCCCCGTGATCCGCACATTTTGCAATCCACCAGATTTTAAAAAATAATATTCAGCTCGAAATTTTATTATTAGACAACCGATTTCAGAAAACGAATCGCATTTACCATTATTAATGCGAACATCAATAGGAATTTGGATTTCAACACGCAACTCTATCAGCCAATTTCAGCATCAAAACCAAACTGAACATAAAAATTTATTATCTATGCAGCCAAGCGATAGTCGTGGTGCAAACCGTTGAGAATCGGGATTGCAAACAACCTGACCTTCTTCGGTTTTGGTTTCAACAGCTCAGGATCTGGATCGGGTATTCCATGCAAACCTTGGTGTACTCGGCCTGTATTATACCAAGAAATAAACTCTTTTAGAGTTTTCCTCAGATGTCTTTCATTCCAAATCAACATCCTGTCCAGACATTCTCTTCGTATTGTCCCGATCAATCTCTCAACATAAGCCGAAGCATTTGGAGCCATAATTCCCTTTGCCTGATTTTTCAAGAAAGTGCGCCAACTCTGGGGATCGACATCCCTTGGTTTAGACTTCTTCTGCCAATGGATTACTGTTGCTGGTTTCACAATGACGAGCTCGGATGCCCAATCTGACCAGATTCTTGAAAGCAATGACCAAAATAATCTGTCTTGATTCTTCAATTTTGGTCTTTTGACTTTTCTTCG
>JBFFBT010000265.1:0-8111 GCA_041560255.1 Myxococcota bacterium
GTTGGTTGAGCCGCTACATGGTCAAAAAACGGGTTTGTATTTGGATCAACGCCAAAACCGCCTCTTGACTTCACAATTTGCCCGAGGCCGATGCTTGGATGTCTTTTCGTACCAAGGTGGTTTTGGGCTGCATATGAAAATGAAGGGCGCCGAGGAAGTGACCCTGGTGGATCAATCCGACAAGGCGCTCGAATTGGCCCAGATTGCAGCCCGCCTTAATCAATTGCGGATAAATACCGTTGCGGCCAATGCATTTGATTTTCTCAAAGAGCAGCAAACCTGCGGGGAGCGCTATGATGTTATCGTTTTAGACCCTCCAGCGTTTGCAAAAAATCGGGCAACGATTGAAAGCGCTTCACGCGGATACAAGGAGATCAATCTTAGAGCCATGCGTTTGCTGAATCCTGGAGGAATTCTAGTCACCTCCAGTTGCTCATATCATATGCATGCCGACCGATTCGAATCATTGCTGCTGAGTGCATCCAAAGACACCAACCGCAGGGTGCAAATATTGGAGCGCAGAGGTCAAGCTTGGGATCATCCTGAAAAGCTTGGATTTCCAGAATCTCGTTATTTGAAATGCAACATATTGCGGGTGATCTAATGTCTAAGGAGCAGATTTTCTCAAATCTTCTTGGCCGATTGGGTGTTCGGCATGGATTTACGACCCTGCATATGGGTGATTTTCGTGGCGCAGTGGAGACCTGGAATCATTTGAATTTATCGAAGGAGTTTTCTTTTGTCGAGCTCAACCAGGTGCATGGATGCGCAGTCTTGAAGGTCGATCAATCCATGCATCAGAAATGCGGGCAACATCCCTTATATTATGATGCGAGCATGAGCAATCGCACGGATGTTGTCTTGGGAGTAAGAACAGCAGATTGTGTGCCGATCCTGTTATGTTCGAAAAAAAAAGAAGCTGTGGCCGCAGTTCATGCCGGATGGCGGGGTACATACCATGATGTCGTGATGAACACCGTCAACTCGATGCAGCAGGCTTATGGAGTAGCACCCCATGAGCTTGTGGCTGTCATGGGTCCAAGTATACGCAGATGTTGTTATGAGGTGGGCGAAGATCTATATTCGAATTTCAAGCAACGATTCGGAAAAATCAGTGGATTGAAAAACCAAGATACATTTTTTCTGGATCTCGTTGAAACCAATCGAATGATTTTGCTCGAACAAGGATTGCTCGAGGATAACATCGAAGTGATTGAACATTGTACGTGCTGTGAGAATGATCGGTTTTTCTCTTATCGGAGAGACAATGAAAGGGCCGGCAGACAGCTTTCCTATATTACTCTTGGTTGAAGTAAACACAGGTTCAACGAATCGGCGTACCAAAGTACTAGTACGTAAAGTCGTTTATTGACTTTTTTCAAGTGTGCTTTCATTCGATATCAATGCAACCCCTTCCAAATTGCCGGACTGATTATCCCTGGCGGTTACGGTGAGCAAGCAGTCGGTATCCAAACCGAAAGTGATATCAATGCTGCGGCCTTTTGAGGTTCCGGGTGGGATGTTCGGGATGTGAATCATACCCAAATACTCGTTATCATCCACTTTGGGATTCTCGCCCTGGAAAAACGGGATGGAAAGAGTGGATAAATCGGGGATGGGGATTTTGAACGTATATGTCTTCGATGTTTTTGCACGCATTCCGGCCGGAAGGATAGGCCGCATCACTCCACCTGGAAGCCCAAGGCCGATCGAAACCGGAAGTACATCCACCAGCTCGAGAATGTCCGATTCGCATAGTGCCGCGGCCATCAAGGCGGCACCTTGGGCAACCGCTTCGTCTGGATTGACGCCCTTATGGGGTTGTTTTCCAAGATGGCCTGCAATCATCCGCCAAGCAAGCGGCATTCGGGTTTGCCCGCCCACGAGTAAAACCGCATCCAAATCTTTGGTTTGAAGTCCTCCGCTTTCGAGCACCCGATCGCATACTTCCAAGGTCCGGCCTACCAGGGGAATAACCAACTCCTCCAATTTTTGCCTGGGAACGGCAAGATCCAGATCGATTGGTTTTCCGTCAATGGTACCGATGAAGGGTAGGCGTACCTGGGACTCCTTGGCGTCACTGAGGGTACGTTTGACATGTTCTGCGGCCTGAAGAACTCTCAACAGCGATGATCTTTCCATTTGTGGCAGCCTGCCGAGTTGCAGTTGAAACTCGATGATGATGTAGTCGAGCAACTGCATATCGAAATCGACGCCTCCCAGAAATGTGTCACCACCGGTCGCCAAAACTTCGTATCGGTTATCACCAATGTCGAGTACGGACACATCGAATGTACCGCCACCCAAATCGTAGACCAATACCCGTTGTGATTTCCCTCGGGTATGTCCGTAGGCTATTGCAGCGGCGGTAGGCTCGTTGAGTATTTTTTCGACTTTAAGGTTTGCCAGAGCGCCTGCGCGTCTTACGGCCTGTCTTTGGTTTTCGTTATAATAGGCCGGCACCGTAATGACCGCTCGGGATAGTGGGACACCTAGATAGTCTTGCGCGACATCTCGAAGCTCACCAAGGATGAGTGCGGATACTTCTTCCAGACTCAAAATGCGATCGTCGATTTGTACGGCCGCCAGGCGGTCCGGACCAGGGACGATTTTGTAATGAAATCGGTCACGCACTTCCCGCACTACGGGAGATTCGAAAGGCCGTCCCACCAAACGTTTGCTTCCATAAATTGTTTTGGAAGGGTTGATTTCCATTTGAGCCCTGGCGGCATGACCTACTACAATCTCTCCGCGGGCATTGATCGCTACGACAGACGGAATGGTGTTGTATCCCCGCCTGGAGGGAATGATAAATGGACGTCCGTTTTTGACTATCGAACAACAAGAGTTGGTCGTGCCGAGATCGATTCCTACGATGGGATCACTAGGTAGTTTTTCACATATTTTCTGAGGATCCCTGCTGGTATCCTGGTTGGAAGAGAAAGTCATCCCATTTAGAATGTATTCGAGGATTTGGCGCCTGGTCGGAACAAATGCTGATGGTTTCTGTCCGCTGGGTTTTTGGTTGCTCAAGAGCTGAAACCCCTCAACGATAATTATGGATGATTCCTATTTTAGACGAAACGACCTGAGCATGCCAGAAATTGTGTGCAGAGTTTGCAAATCCAGCTTGGGAGGCTAAGTAGTGTCCGTCTCAAAACTCTTAGAAATTATTTTCGTGATTTGAAATGGCTTCTCGGGCCCGAGGTAGGTCGGCTCTACTTTGAGGATATTGCCACACGTTTGAGGGTGATCAACACCAGTACCGACAATGCCAGCAACCAAAATGCCCCGTTGGCGAAACCGTGTACCGAAGCGCATCCCATACCGCCTTTCAAATGGGGGTCATCGTCGGGTTGAGGTCCAGGGCCGGGAGGAATGGGTGGTTTGTCGTCCCCGCTCGGAGCGTCTTCCCCGTCGGTACCAGCCGGAATGATTCCAAGCAGTTTCTTCCGGGCGTCGAAAAACGCCTTGCCTGCAGAGCTCCAAATCGGCGGGTGGTATAATGAGCAAGGTGTGCTGGCTTCGCTGGTGATGTAACCCATGACACAATCGGGGTACAACTGCAGCTCGGTCGCGACATTTTCGGCAGCCTTTCGATCGGTCTTCCGCGCCATCTGGTAATACCCCGCATCTTGAATGCCGCGGCGCCAGTTTTTGAGACGGATGGAGGCGACCACGCCAACCATGCTTGTATTGAATTCGGAATCTCGATATACTTGTTTTCCGGGGTAGGTCAGCATTCCATCCCCCATGTCGGTTTCTATTCCGGGAAGAATGAACGTTCGCGGATCAACATATGGATCGTATGTTTTTCTATCAGAAAACTGATCATACCAGGCAGTCGAGGACCAGTAGAACCAACGTCCGATATCGTAGACGCCGGCCAGCCAACCATTGGTGCGGATGCTGACCGCATCTATATCGGTGAGAAAAGCACCCGAGTGGGGTTGGGTTCCATTATAGGCCCATATGGTTTTGCCCGGAACATGCTCTTCGGGAAGATATGTTGAGATTTGTTTGATTGCGAGATTGGCGCCGTATTTTTGTTCCGCCACGGGTTGACTGCAAGTCCAGCCGATGTCCACATGATCAATGTTGGGATCACTGCAATTGTCGTAGAGCTTTTTCCAGTTTCTTACTGTCTCGAGCGAGTCATCGCAGCTCTCATCCATGGCGTAGATAAAAACATCCGTGGTCGAGAAAAGGTTCTCATCCAAAAGCTTTGCAGAAATTTGGCGAAGTCGTTCGAGATTTTCCGCATTCGGCCAAAAGGAAGCGTATCTTCCTAAACTGAGGATGCCCTCTCCAAGCCCCTCTCCAGGACCTTCATACCCGTTCTCCTTGGTGTAGAAGCTGCCTTTCAAGACCGGCAGCAAATCAATGACATCGTCGAGGCTGAAAGCAAACAGCATGCTGGAAAGTCGATGTCGATGATACAGTTTCCACATGTGTTCGATAGCTGGTTGTTTTTGCTCTTCGAAACACAAGTCGAAAGATGAGGGATATCCGTCGTTTTCATCGTAGCACAGCATGGTATTGACGGGTCGATCGGCCAAGACGGCATCAAAAATGTCCAACTCGATCGGGATGGAAGTAGCCAATGTGCCGTCTATGGAGACGATGACATCGCCTTTGTATGAGCCTGGTCTTTGATCTTTGGGCACCGTGATGTCCACCCAGATAGCGCCATTGTTTTTAGCAGGAATCACCAATGGATAAGGCGCGCCCGGTGGAGCCACCTCGACCGGAATGAGCGCATCGGGCATCCATCCGATCCACTCGTCTTTGGCTGGACCGGCTCCCCAGTTCCATCCCTGGCTGTTTTTGTATCCATCTTCTCCCATCAGACCTGAGTGTTTTTCGATATAGAAATAGTGCTCGACGAACCGTTCAATGTAGCGTCCTACATAATTGGTTGGATCGGTAGCGCCCGCTGAGTTTTGTATTTTGGCTCCGTTTGGTCCAGTCAACAACTCCAAATCGACGGTCACACCGCTGAGGGGTGCATCACCGGTGTTCTCGACAATAATCTGAAACGCCACGGTTTCGTTGCGCAATGAAAACAACTTAATGGGTTGACCGGGTGACCAGACGGGATTATCCTGCCCGGTTTTGAAGCGAAGATTGGTCGCATCCCGTTTGACTTTTTCACCATCATCGATGGCCCACACATAGGGTTTTGCGGATACATCTTGGACCAACAACATCGAAAATACTACGAAAATGTAAAGGATAAACCATCGCATCGAAACCATTTCAGTCGGTGCCACTTCGGGATTGGAAAAATAAAACACCATTTTTTCTTTCAGCATGCCTTCTCCTCCTTGTACTGCAATGGTTTCCCCCTATGTGCAGTAGTAACAAGTCAAAAAACGGACAATATTCCCCAATGAGTGAAATAGAGCGATTACACTTTTATTGAAATAACCCCGAAAAACCGGCAGATTTCATAGAACATCACGAAGCAAACCAGGTAGAACACCGGGATGTAAGACGCAGAGCTTCAGGATGCTTTTTGTTTGAACAAAATACATTGTACCAAGCGCAGCCCCAAAAAAGCAACCCCGACGATTATAGAAAATATTTTTTATTACAATAAGTTAGAAAGAATTTTTCGATTTTTTAATGATCGATGAGAAGGGCGATCATTTTCTGCCGCTTTCGGCGTTGACTCCGATACTTCCATCCGGTATGAGCGCCAGCAGTTGTTTGCGCGCGTCGAAAAAAACTTTGCCCTGGGAGCTCCAAACCGGTGGGTGATACAGCTTGCAGGGTGTTTCTCCTTCTTCCGTGATGTATCCCATGACACAACCCGGATACAACTTGAGATCGGTTACGATTTTTTCCGCTTGGCCGGGGTTTGCGGCGAGAGCCATTTGGTAATAACCTGCATCTTGAATCCCCCGGCGCCAGTTTTTGAGACGAATAGAAGCAACCACGCCGACCATATTCAGATCGAACTTGGTGTCGGATTTGTCGATTTGTCTACCTGGATATATTAACATTCCGTCACCCATATCCGTTTCTTTTCCAGGTATGATGAATGTGCGTGGATCAACATAGGGATCAAAAGTCCTTTGTGAAAATTGATCGTACCAGGCGGTGGAAGACCAGTAAAACCAACGGTTAATATTATAGATTCCCGAAAGCCATCCATTGACCCGAATGGCTATTGCATCCACGTCGGTAAGAAAAGCACCCGAGTGCGGCTGGGTTCCGTTGTATGCCCAGATGGTCTTTCCATCCACGTGCTCCTCCGGGATGAAGGTGGAGATCTGTTTGATTGCCAAATCGGCGCCGAATTTTTGTTCGGCAACCGGTTGGCTGCATGTCCATCCCAGGTATACAGGTTTAATGTTGGGATCATCCGAACCATCAAGCAGCTCACGCCAAGCGCGCACGACTCCGGTCGAATCACTGCAATCTTCGTCCAAAGCATAAATGAATACATCCGTAATCGACATGAGGTTTTCCTCGATGAGCTTTTTGGAGAGTTGTTCGAGCCGGGCGAGGTTTTGGGCGCTGGGTTCGAACGATCCATATCTGCCTAACGCCAAGATACCTTCGTGTAAACCAACTCCTGGTCCATCATATCCATTTTCTGGAGAGTAAAAACTACCATCGAGTAGCGGCAGCAATGCCTCGGTTTCCTCCAGACTGTGAGCATGAATCATGGGGTTCAGCCTATGCCGACGGTATAGTTTCCAAAGGTGTCTTATGGCGGGATCCTTCTGATCACCAAAGCATCTTTCAAAAGTGGTTGGATATGCCTCGTCATAACATACCATCGTATTGACCGGACGATCTGCAAGGGTTGCATTGTGTATCTGCAGCTCGACCTCGATGGATGCAACCCGGTTTTCGTTTACCGCAATCACTACCTCGCCGTGATATGCCCCCGGTGTCTGCCCTTTGGGGACGGTTATATCAATCCACACAGCGCCGTTGTTCTGTGCCGGAATGCGCAAAGGATAGGGGGCTCCCTCAGGTGCCGCCTCAACCGGAATCAACGCATCCGGCATCCAGCCGATCCATTCATCTTTTGCAGGTCCCGCCCCCCAATTCCAGCCCTGACTGTTTTTATAACCATCTTCGCCTTCGATACCTGAATGTTTTTCAAGGTAAAAGTAATTCTCGACAAAACGTTCGATATAGCGTCCGACGTAATTTGTGGGATCGTTTGCGCCCTCGGCATTTTTTAACTCTGCGCCCCCGGGACCGATGAGTCTTTCCAGGTCAACCGTAACTCCCTTTAAAGTACCCGTATTGAGATTTTCGATGATGATTTGGAAGGCAACGGTTTCATTGCGAAGTGAAAACAGCTTGATGGGTTGTCCGGGGGACCATATGGGATTATTGGTGCCGTTTTTAAATGGCAAGTTTATCGCATCGCGAATTACTTTTTCTCCATCATCGATCACCCAGATGATGAGGTTGGTATCATCCACCGGTCTTGACCGTATTACTCCGGATTTACAGGCATGTAAAGCACTTGAAAGCAAAAAGATCGATAGGATGAACCGAAAGATGAAACCGAATTTGTATATATCCAGCATAGCTTTACGGTGTTGACTCATATTCATAGACTCCTTGTAAAAAACAGGTTTTATCCGATATGGTAGATCCAATAGATCTTAATGCACTTTCCGGTTTCATGCAACTATTTGTTGTATTTATTCTTTTTCATATATGATGACCGGCTTGCGGTTGATCCGCTCTTCGCTCGGCTCTCTTGTGCCTTTTGGACATCATCGGGTTGATATTTTATGTTTTGAGGGATTGTATAATAAATTTTACCTCTGATTTGGAATGATGATACCCTATTGGAAAGATTGGAATACATGTCTTTTTTCTAGATTTTGACCGGCTTTTTTTCCCAAGGAGCATGAAATGTATCGCGAGATCAAGCGGCGTGAGATGGTGATCCAGGTGGTTTTGTTTATTATAACTTTCGGCCTGTATGGTATTTACTGGTTTTATGTTACCGCCGACGAGATGAAATCCATTACCCGGGATCCCAACGCCTCGCCGGTCCTTTGGACGATATTGTTGATAATCCCGATTTTATGTTTTATCGGCATATACAAGCACAGTGAGATTTTCGAAAA